>DATIEW010000636.1:0-2974 GCA_035455585.1 Vicinamibacterales bacterium
CCCGGAGACCTCGTGGCCGTCGGCGAATCGGACGCTGCGATACGGATCTTCGCGGCGCACGTTCGTGACCTGCTGGGCCGTCAGCATCTCGACCCCGAACCGGCGAACCTGCGTCACGGCGCGAAAGGCAAGGTCTGCGCCGCTGATGCCAGCGGGAAAGCCGAGATAGTTCTCAATCCGGGAGCTGGTCCCCGCCTGCCCGCCGGGCGCGGTCTGGTCGATGACCAGCGTGCGCAGCCCCTCTGATCCGCCGTAGACGGCGCTGGCCAGGCCTGCGGGTCCGGCGCCTACCACGATCATGTCGTAGAAGGGCTGAGCGGCCTGCGTGCGCAGGCCGACCTTCCGGGCGAGCTCGAGCGTCGCCGGGGCCACGAGGTGGCTGCCGTCGCTGAACAGCACGAGCGGCAGTCGTGTCGTGCTTCCCGTGAGCCGCTCGACGAGCTCGCACGCGGCCGGGTCCCGATCGATGTCGAGCCACTGGTACGGAACGCGATTGCGGGAGAGAAACTCCCTGACCTCGAAGCACTGCCGCGACCAGCGCGCGCCGGCGACGCGAATGCCCTCGAACGGCAGCCGGACGTTCGCGGTCCAGTCCGACAGCACATCGTCCAGCACCGGATACAGCCGCTCGGCGGGCGGATCCCACGGCTTGAGCAGGTAGTAGTCGAGACCCACGGTGTTGATGCTCGCGATGGCGGTGTCGGTGTCCGCATAGGCCGTCAGCAGCACCTTCCGGGCGTCGGGCGCGAGCTTGCGGGCCTCGAGCAGGAATTCGGTTCCGGACATGCCCGGCATGCGCTGGTCAACGAGGAACAGCGCAATCGGGACGCCGCGCCGCATCAGCTCCTCGACGGCGCCGAGGGCTTCATTTCCCGATCTCGCCTTGAGGATTCGATAGTCGCCGCGGTAGCGCATTCGCAGGTCGCGTTCCACGGCGGCCAGCACATCGGGGTCGTCGTCGACGGCAAGTATGACCGGTTTGCTCATGGCCGCGCCGCGTCCCCCTTCCGGGGATGTGAAGCCTCAGGTCCGATGGGAAGCATGACGCGGAATTCCGTCCTGCCCGGCCGCGACTGAACCTCTATTACACCGTCGTGCTTGCGGACGAGCCTCCGGGTGATGTCGAGGCCGAGGCCGGTGCCCTGGCCCTGCGGCTTCGTGGTGAAGAACGGATCGAAGATCTTCTCCCTGGTCTCTTCCGGGATGCCGGGACCGTTGTCGACAACCCGCACGAGAACGGTGCTGTCCTGGCGGGAGGCCGATATCTCGACGCGCCCGCCGTCGTCGGGAATGGCGTCGAGCGCGTTGTCCACCAGATTCAGCCACACCTGGTTCAGCTCGCCGCCGTAGCCCTGGATCTTCGGCATGCCCGGTTCGACATCCAGGGAGATGCTGGCCGACTTTCGCTTTGCCTTGTTCTGCACCATCGTGAGCGTGTCGGAGAGCCCGAGGCCGATGTCCACGGGCATCGGCACCGCCTCGTCCATGTAGGTGAAGCCTTTCACGGCCGCCACGATGGTGTGAATGCGAATCGCCGCCGACTCGATCTGCGTCACGAGCGCGCGGGTCGCGCATCCGGCGGCGAGCCACCGCAGCGTCGCGTCGAGCGCCGGACGGTCGAGCACGGCCGGCAGGCGGTCGAGCGAGTCGAGCGAGACGGCCGATTCGGCCAGTGATTCGCCGGTGGCCGCATCTGCGCCGTGACGGTCGAGCCAGGCAGTGAACTCGTCCTCACGGTCCGCCTGTTCGAGGGGCCCCCTGACTGTCTTCGTCCGCTCGGCGAGGCACCGGTCCCGGACGCCGTCGACGATGTGTCGCTGCTCGCCCGACAGCCGGACCGCTCCAAGGGCCAGGGCGGCTGCTTCCATCTCGACGAGGGAGTCGGCGAGCGCCTTGGCGCCGCGCGCCAGGGCTGACGCCGGGTTGTTCAGCTCGTGAGCGAGGCCGGCCGACAACCTGCCGAGCGAGATCATCTTCTCGTCGTGCAGGTCGGTCGATGTGAAGTGCCTGGCTCGATCGATCATCGTGTGGACGAGCGCGGCCGTAATCTCGTGACACTCCCGGATCATGGCGGGAAAGTGGTCGCGATGCACGGCCAGGATGTCCAGCGGCTCGTCGGCTCGCGAGTCGCCGGGCGTCGTGCGCGCCCGCGAGTATGGCAGCATCCCCGAGACGTCCCCGGCGCCCCATTCCATGACCTTGCGCGGACCCGCGCCGCGATCCACCCGGATGGACATCCGGCCCGACAGGATGATCCACATGTACTGCAGCGGATGGTTCGCGGCGACGACTATCTGGTCCGCAGCGAAGCGGTGAAGCTCGCCGTGCCGGACGATCCACTCCAGCTGATCCCGTGGCGCCGCGCCCAGCGTGCGATGCGCGGCGAGGCGGTCGACGAGCTGCTGTTCGGTCACGATGTCACTGTACTGGCGTGATACGAGGGGCCGTCGGTATCACGATCGCGCTTTCGTTCCGTAGTTCAGGAGGACTCGGGCGTCGGCCTTGGCGTCAAGAGCGGCCGGATTGAGGGTGACGTGTTCGCGCCAATCCATACCGACATTGTAGCCAACGTGAACGGCCCTGGAGCTCTCCCTGATCACTCGCGAGAGGATTCTTGACTTGTTAGAGGGATTGGCTTAGAGTGCCTCACCATTAGACATTCTAGGGATGCGACCGGCAACCAACAGCGATCAGCTTCACGGCACCCTCGACATGCTCGTTCTGAAGGTCCTCGAGAGCGGACCGCTCCATGGATATGCTATTGCAGTCCGGCTCGAGCGCAAGTCCAAGGACGTGCTCAATGTCGAGGAGGGATCGCTCTATCCGGCGTTGTACCGAATGGAGCGGCGCGGCTGGCTCGCCTCTGCATGGTCGGTGACCGAGACCGGGCGGCGCGCGCGATTCTACAGGCTGACGAAGGCCGGCCGCGCGCAGCTCGAAGCCGAAACCGCGAGCTGGCTGCGGCTGACCGCGG
>DATIEW010000637.1:0-15248 GCA_035455585.1 Vicinamibacterales bacterium
TGCCGCAGTGCCTTTCGGTGAAAGCGCGCGGTCTGCACGTTCACGGCCTGCCCGTAGCGGAGGCGCGTGCCGGGCGCCGGGTGGCCGTCAACGTCAGCGGCGTGGACGTATCGGACGTCACGCGCGGGGACACCCTGTGCGAGCCGCGGACGTTCGAAACGACCCGCCGCGTCGACGTCACCCTCGACCTGCTGTCCGATGCGCGGGCGCTGCGGCACGGCGCACGCGTGCGCCTGCACCAGGGCACGAGCGAGCTGCTGGGCCGCGTGGCCATCGCCGGGCCACGGGCCGGCGCGGGCGGCGTCGCCGAGGTGCCGCCGGGCGGCACCGCCTACGCGCGGATCCGGCTGGAGCGGCCCGCCGTCGTCACCCGTGGAGACCGGTTCATCATCCGGGCCTACTCGCCGCCGCAGACCGTCGGAGGCGGCGAGATTCTCGATCCGCATCCGCCCCGCACCGCAATCCGGACGAGTGCCGGGCTGACCAGGTTTTGCCGGTTGTCGGAGGATACCGAGCAGGCAGTCGCATGGATGATTGCCGAGCGGGGGGCTTCGGGTCTGCCGCGCCGAGCGCTCGTCAGCCGCGCGGGGCTGACGCGCGACGCAGCCACGGCAGTCGAGGATCGGCTCGCGCGCAGCGGCCGCGCGATCGTCGCGGACGATTGTCTGGTGGGCTCCGGCCTCGTGGAGGATCTGGCCGGACGTCTGCTTGCCATGGTTCAGGCGCACCACGAGTCGCAACCGCTCTCTGAAGGGCTGTCCAGGGAGGAAGCGAGGGTGCGAGTCTTCGACAGGGCCGCGCCGTTCCTCTTCGACTTCACCGTCGGCCGCCTCGTCGCGGACGCACGGCTGATCGCGCGGGAACGGCTGACCATCCCGGGTCATCAGGTGTCGCTGACGCCGGAGGACGCGCGCGCCCGGACGGCCCTGGAGAGCGTGTTTCGAGAGGCACGCCTGTCGCCGCCCGACGTGACCGCCGCGGCAGCGGCAGCAGGTACCACGCCCGAGGCAGCCGAGCGGCTCGTCAAGCTTCTGCTGAAGAGCGGGACGCTCGTCAGAGTCGATACCCTGCTCTTCCACCGCGACGTCCTGGAGGCCATCAAGGCGCAGGTCAAGGCGCTCAAGGCGGGCCCGGAAGCCCCGCGCGTGGACGTCGCCACCTTCAAGGAACGCTACGGACTAAGCCGGAAATACGCAATCCCTCTGCTGGAGTATCTCGATCGGGAGCGGATTACTCGACGGGTGGGAGATGGGCGGATCGTCCTGTGAGGGCCCTCAATGGCTGTCGTCCCGCGTCGCGCCCTCGCGGGTGGCTTCCTTGAAGTTCCGGATGCCCTTCCCGATGCCGCGCCCGATCTCGGGCAGGCGATTTGCTCCAAAGATCAGGATGATCAGGAACAGGATGACGATGAGTTCGGGTATCCCAAGTCCAAGAGGCATGACCGCTCCTTTGATGCTGGCGCGGAGACGTGTTAATTCTACCACCATCACCCGCGCGCCGGGCGAGGGCGTATTTTCGCCTGGCCCTTCGAGTCATGTCGCGAACGGTATACTGCAGTGCGACGCCCTCAGGCGACCGTGGAAGCAGTCGCTGGCGCGCCGCAGGCCCGCTGGGGGGGCCGGCGGGGCGAAGCCCCCGGTGCATTGAAGCCCCCGGTGTATAGGCGCGCACAGCGCGCCTGCGAGCCGGGGCCCCCACGATGCGTTGTGTGCATCGTGGGGTGGGAGGGAGCGGCGCGGGCCGCCTTCGCTGGTCGCGTCGAGTTCCTGGCGACCAGCTTCGGCGAGCGTCGCCGAAGCCTTGGCGAAGGCGGGACCGAGCCGGGGTGTGGGGCGGAGCCCCACGTTGGTTAAGATTCACGCGATGCCGCATACCCTCGTGCTCGCGTTGTACCCGGGACCGGCCGCCGCGGCCGCCGGCGCGCGCGCGGTCCACGCGCTCGGCGTGACCCGCGAGCACATTTCCGTCGTGTCCCGGGGCCACGACGAAGAGGGCGCGCTGGCCGAGCAGATGGACGCGACGCCGGGCGTCGACATCGAGGATTCGCGGCCCGCCGCGCGTTTGGGCGAGCTGGGCGGCCAGGTTCTCGCAGCCATCGCGCTCGTGATGCCGGGCATCGGCCCGATTGTCGCCGCCGGCCCTCTGTCGGCGGGCCTCGGCGAGGCGGCCGGACACGTGGCGGGGAACATCGCGTCGGTGTTGAGGTCGGCCGGCGTGCCGGAGGCCAGGGCCGAAGCCCTGCAACGGGGCGTCAGGTCCGGCGCGGTCCTGCTGGGCATCCATGCCGGAGACGCCGATGTCGAGGCGCTGCGGCAGGCTCTCATGGCCAGCGGCGCCACGCAGGTAGACATCGCTAACTGGAAGGGCTGAGGTAGTCAACCTCCAACTGCCAACACCCAACTCCCAAACCGTCCAGACCGGGGAGCGCGGCACGTTGAGCGTTGTTGAAATCGGGGAATTGACGAGCGAAGTGAGCCGTCGGACGGGCCGCGAACGACTCGCGAGACACATGTTTACCGTCGGTGTATTCCAGGACGTCGAATGGGCGGACCGCGGGCTGGCCGCACTCCTCGCCGACGGCTTTCCGCCGCAGGTGCTGACGATACTGGCGAAGAGCACGCCGGAAGCCGCCGCGCTCATCGCCGCGCGGCTCGGCAGCCCCGGGCGCGATCTGGACGTCGAGAAACTCGGACGTGTCGTGGGTACCGGGTCGATGCTCGCCGCGCTCGAGGGCCACGACAATCGGATGGCGTCGGCCGGGCTGGCCGGGGCCATCGGCCGAGCTGGATTCCAGGCCCACGACGGATACATCTTCGAGAAGCTCGTCGAGCGGGGAGGGGTGCTGGTGGCGGTCGAGAGCGAGCCGCGGGCCGCCGATGCGCTTGCAAAGCTGCATGCCTACGGCGGCGGCAACGCCGCGATCGGGGCTTGGAGCGGCCGCGTGTAGGTGGCTGCTTTCCAGTCGGAAGAACGGGGTGAGCAGGCGGAAAAGGCACCGCGTCCATAATCGGTTCCCGGACGTCCAAACCTGGTGACGGTGCCATTGGCACGATGGCGAAAAGCCCGTCGCCAGGACTCGAGCTGCAAGGCATCCGGTTTGCAACTTGCACAGACGGGCGTCGTCGTCCACAATGTACGTGCGCACGCCCGGCGAGGTCGTTATGCGGCTCGCACCGATCATCCGTTCGTCGATGCGAGCGCACGCCGGGCAGGTGTGCGGGGCACAGCACGTGAGCCAGAAGAACCCGATGTCAGCCACCTACGGCGCGGTCAGCCCGAATTCGCGGTTTCTCGTCGGCGACGTCCCGCACGGCGTGAGCCAGGGCCGTCGCTTCGGCAACGCATTCGGCGTGTCGGCCTTCAGCCACGTCTTCGGCTTCTTTCTCTTCCTGCTCATTCTGAGCCAGCTTCCCGACCCAGGCCCGCCCACGGTTCCGATTCGTACGAACCCGCCCGATGTCGTGTGGCTGTCGACGCCGGGCCCCGGCGGCGGAGGCGGCGGCGGCGGGAACCAGGCCCCCGAGCCGCCCAGGCCCGCCGAGCTTCCCGGCAAGGACAAGCTCGCGGTCCCGGTGGTGAAGACACCTGAACTCGAGAAGCCGGAGCCGAAGGACACGCCTCCAGAGCCGGAGCTGAAAATCCCCGCGCAGACAACCCGACTTGGCGAGGTGTCCTTGCCGGGTGTCCTCTCGAACGCGCCTGCCATGCCGACCACCTCGCAGGGCACAGGCGCCGGCGGCGGCGCGGGCACTGGGCGCGGAACCGGTATCGGAAGCGGCACGGGATCGGGCCTGGGCGACGGCTTCGGGGGCGGTTCGGGAGGCGGCTACTACCGGCCCGGCAACGGCGTGGTGTCGCCGGTCCTGATCAAGGAAGTGAAGCCCGAGTACACGGGCGAGGCCATGCGCGCCAAGATCCAGGGCGTGGTGTTTCTGGAGGCCGTCGTCATGCAGGACGGCTCGGTGGGCAGCGTGCGGATCACCCGGTCGCTCGATCCAACGTTCGGCCTCGACGAGAAAGCGATCCAGGCAATCCGGCAATGGAGATTCCGGCCGGGAACGCGCTTCGGTCAAACGGTCCCCGTTCTCGTCGAAATCGAGATGACGTTCACGCTCCGCTGACCAGCCGGTGTCTCCTTCGGGCGTCAACTCCCAACTTCCAAACCCCAACTCCCAAGGTTCCCAGGGGCGTGAGTGCCTTTGGGAGTTGGGAGTTGGCGATTGGATGTTGACGCGATGTCAACTCCCAACTTCCAATCCCCAACTCCCAAGGTTCACTCACAACTCAGAACTCAGAACTACCTGACGATCGTGATGGCGTAGTCGGGCCAGCAGGAGTCTGGCGCCACGGTGACGTCGAACACGTCGAGCGCGTCGGTTGTCGTGCGGGCGGCCGCAGCAGCTTCCTGAACGGCGGGATCGAGCGCGCGCGCGATCTGGCCTCTCACGTCATCGATGTGCATGCGGGTTTCGGGATCGGTGGTGCGCGCGAGCGCCGTCTGCAGGTCCGCGTCGAGAATCTTCAGCTCGCCGCGGAAGAACGCCCGGGCGTCGTCGAGGGCGGCCTGACGGCCGTTGACGCGCTCGGCCAGCGTCTCGACGTAGGCGCGCTGCAGATTGCGGCGGAAGGCGTCCACCTGCGCCGGCTGCCCGTCGTAGATCTCGCTCCACACGCCTCTGCGGACGTCTGCCAGGAAGTCGAGCGGCCTGTATGCCTGGGCGCCATCGAGCATCTCCTGCTCGACGAGCCGGAGCAGCCGCGGCGAGCTGAGCAGGGAGTTGAGGACGCGCTGCTGGCTGGAGCGGACACGGTCGAGGACGCCGCTCGGTTCGATGCGCCGCAGGATCTCGGCGTTGACGGTCCAGGCCGGCGTTTCGAAGGCGTTCTCGTTGAGGAACCTCACCGCGGTAGTCTGCCGGTCGCGGGGAATGGGAACGAAACGGACGCCCTGCTGTCCGGTGTGCTTCTGCTGCGACTGGAAGCCGCCCACGATCGCCGCGACGTGGTTCATCTCGAGTGCCCACTGGCCGAGCATCCGCCCGTAGACTTCGGACAGGTCGTCGAACGGCTCTCCCGGCCTGCCCGTCGTGGCCGTCAACAGCATGCCGGCCACCCGCTCGAGGTTCTTTAATCCGAGCGTCGTGGACGCGACGGCATCCTCGTCGCCGACGGCTTCGGTGAGCTCGCCTGGATCCGTTCCGGCCGAGCCGGCGGTCGAGAACCGGAACCAGGGCGTCTGATCCTGCTGCCTGGCCCATTCGTCGAGCGTCTTTTCTTCCTCGTCCGGGGTGCGTGCGCCCGGGATCGGCTTGTATCCCCACATCGTGGCCCACTTGTCGTATGGCCCGATGCCCGGCACCAGATCGGCCACGTCGATGTTGTCCTCGGGCTGCGCCACGTAGTTGAAGCGCGAGTAGTCCATCAGCGTGGGTGTGTGCCCCATCTTGCGGACCCATTCGCGATCGCGCACGCGCGAGGCCGGGTACATCGAGCTGGCCTTCATGTTGTGCTGAAAGCCGAGCGTGTGTCCGACTTCGTGCGCGGCGACGTACTCGAGCAGCCGTCCCATGAGCTCGTCCGGCAGCGGCAGCGTCTTCGCTCGCGGATCGAGCGGTCCAACCTGCACGAAGTACCAGTTGCGCGCGAGGTTCATGACGTTGTGGTGGAACTGGATGTCGGACTCGAGGATCTCTCCGGTCCGGGGGTCGTGAATGTGCGGTCCCGAGGCGTTCTGGACGGTCGACGGCAGCCAGCGGATAACCGAATAGCGTGCGTCCTCCGGGCTCCAGTCCGGATCTTCCGCCGGCGAGGGCGCCTCCTTCGCGATGATGGCGTTGCGGAACCCGGCGGCCTCGAACGCCACCTGCCAGCTCTCGATGCCGCGCTTGAGATATGGAACCCACTTGACCGGCGTTGCCGGGTCGATCCAGTAGACGATCGGCTTGATCGGCTCGGAGATTTCCGCGGTGGGGTCCTTCTTCTCGAGGCGGTAGCGGGTGATGTAGCGGCGTTCGGCGGCGCGGTGCTCATCGCGGCCGAAGTCGCGCTGGCGCACCGAGAAGTACCCGACGCGCTCGTCGAACAGGCGAGGCTGCATCGGCTCGGCGGGGAGCAGGACCATGCTGTAGTGCATCAGCACGCTGTGGCTCCCCGATCGGAGGGGAGTCGCGCCGCGACCGCGTCCGGGGGCCGGTGCGGGAGTTCCGCCCCGGCCGGCGTCCTGGGGCGGATTGTTGTACGTATGCGTCGCCTCGATCTCGATGTTCTCGGGGAACGACACGGCGCGTTCGACGAACGAGCGGGACGTATCGAACGCGCGCGCACCGACCCGCGTGCGGCCGCTGAATTCCGGCACGTCGGTCGTGAAGAGCCGCGTCACGTCGATGACCGCGGCGTCCTCCTTGCCGAGGGCCTCGATGTTGAACGCCATCACGATCGGGTCGTAGTTGGCGGCCGCGACCGCCGTGGCGATTGGCGATCCCGCATCGGCCACCACGTCGTAGGCCACGCCCCGCAGCAGGATGCGATCGCCGCGCCGCTCCCACTTCACGACGCGGTTGCCCGCCGACTGTCCGCCATACCCGGCGCCGAGGGTCGTCCGGGCGATCTGACTGACCCACAGGAACTCGCGCCCGAGCATGCTCTTCGGGATCTCGTAGTAGACGCGGTCCTTGATGCGGTGGACCGTGAACACGCCATCGTCGGACGCGGCCTCCGCCGTGATGACGCGGGCGTAGGGCTTGATTTCGGGCTCCTGGGCGCGCCCGCCGCGGCCGCCTCCCGGCTCCGGCGGCTGCGCCCCCGGCGGTTGCTCCTGCGCGGGTGTACCGGTTGCCGACAACGAGATCGCCAGCGCGAGCGCCAGGTAGAGTGCTCTCATGATCCAACCTCCAGGGAGTGCTTATACCACCGGCAGGCCGGAGGCGGTCCTCAAAAGAGCGGGGGCGGGTCGGACAGGATCGGGCACAAAAAAAGGCCGGCGGGAATCCCCACCGGCCAGGACAGACGACCGCCGACTGACGACTCCTAGTACATTCCACCCATGCCGCCGCCGCCCGGCATGGCCGGCCCTTCCTTCTTCTCCTCGGGGATCTCGCTGACGAGCGCCTCGGTCGTCAGGAGCAGCGAGGCGATGGAGGAGGCGTTCTGCAGCGCCGTGCGAACGACCTTCACCGGGTCGATGACGCCGGCGGAGACCAGGTTCTCGTACTCGTCGGTGGCGGCGTTGTAGCCTTCTTCACCCTTGCCGTCCTTCACCTTCTGCACGACGATCGAGCCTTCCTGACCGGCGTTGGTCGCGATCCACCGGAGCGGCTCCTCGAGGGCCTTCCGGATGATGTCGGCGCCGACCCGCTGGTCGCCGTCGAGCTTGAGCTTCTCGAGCGCGTTGCCCGCACGGATGAGGGCGACGCCGCCGCCAGCCACGATTCCCTCTTCCACGGCCGCCTTGGTCGCGTGCATCGCGTCCTCGACGCGCGCCTTCTTCTCCTTCATCTCGGTCTCGGTCGCGGCACCGACCTTGATGACCGCCACGCCTCCGACGAGCTTCGCGAGGCGCTCCTGGAGCTTCTCACGATCGTAGTCCGAGGTCGTTTCGTCGATCTGCGTCCGGATCTGCTTCACGCGCCCTTCGATGGCGTTCTGGCTGCCGGAGCCTTCGACGATCGTCGTGTTGTCCTTGTCGATCGTGACCTTCTTCGCCTTCCCGAGATCGTCGATCTTGATGTTCTCGAGCTTGATGCCGAGGTCTTCCGTGAGCGCCCGACCTCCGGTGAGGACCGCGATGTCCTCGAGCATCGCCTTGCGGCGGTCACCGAAGCCGGGGGCCTTGACGGCCGCGGCCTGCAGCGTGCCGCGCAGCTTGTTCACCACGAGTGTGGCGAGCGCCTCGCCATCGACGTCCTCGGCGATGATGAGCAGCGGCCGGCTGGCGCGCGCCACCTGCTCGAGCAGCGGCAGCAGGTCCTTCATCGAGCTGATCTTCTTCTCGTGGATCAGGATGACCGGGTTCTCGAGCACGACCTCCATCCGCTCCGGATCGGTCACGAAGTAAGGGGAGAGGTACCCGCGGTCGAACTGCATGCCTTCGACGACCTCGAGCGACGTCTCCATCGACTTGGCTTCTTCGACCGTGATGACGCCGTCCTTGCCGACCTTCTCCATCGCCTGGGCGATGATCGTCCCGATCGTCTCGTCGCTGTTCGCCGAGATGGTGCCGACCTGGGCGATCGCCTGGCCGCTGACCGGCTTCGACTGCTTCTTCAGCTCGCCGACCACGACGTCCACCGCCTTCTCGATGCCGCGCTTGAGCTCCATCGGGTTGGCGCCGGCGACGACGTTCTTCGCGCCTTCGCGGAAGATCGCCTGGGCCAGCACGGTCGCCGTGGTGGTGCCGTCACCCGCGATGTCCGAGGTCTTGCTCGCGACCTCGCGCACCATCTGGGCGCCCATGTTCTCGAGCGGGTCCTTCAGGTCGATCTCCTTGGCGACGGTCACGCCGTCCTTGGTGATCGTGGGGGAGCCGAACTTCTTGTCGAGCACGACGTTGCGGCCCTTGGGCCCGAGGGTCACCTTGACCGCGTTGGCGAGGGCATTGACGCCGCGCAGAATGGCCTGCCGCGAGTCCTCGCCGTAGATGATCTGCTTTGCCATAGCTGTTGTGTCTCCGTCGGTTTACTCTGAACGTGATCGTGTTGTGTCGGCCTGCCCGACCTCGAGGTCGGGCCACTGCGGTCGCACGGGGCGCCGCGCCGGTCGGAACCTACTTGGTGATCACGCCGAGGATCTCCTCCTCGCGCATGATCAGGTACTCCTCCCCGTCCAGCTTGATTTCCTGGCCCGAGTACTTGCCGAAGAGCACCGTGTCGCCTTCTTTCACGTCGAGCGGCGTCACCTTGCCGTCCTTCTCGACTTTCCCCTTGCCTGCGGCAATCACCCTGCCCTGCTGCGGTTTCTCCTTGGCGGTATCCGGGATGATGATCCCGCCCACCTTCTGCTCGCCTTCATCGAGGCGCTGCACGATCACCCGGTCGTGCAGAGGCCGGATCCTGACTGCGGTCTGCGTTGCTGCCATATGGTTTGTGCTCCAATCGAAGTGGCGGGATGCGACCCGCGTGTTGGCGCCTTCCGGCCCTCAGGGGGCCGGCTCGCGGGGAGACCCCCGGGAAACACCATAAAAAAGCGGTGTGAATTAGGCCCGTTGCCCCTGCCGCTTAGCACTCTCCAGGGGCGACTGCTAATTGTATAGGAAGCGCGGGCGGGCTTGTCAAGCAGTCGCCGCGGGGGACTGCCAGGGGCGCCCCGGCGCCGGTCAGGCCCGCCGCTTGATGCGGTACTCGGTCATCTTGCGCGCCACCGTGTTGCGATGGAGTCCGAGCAGATCGGCCGCATCCCCCACGCTGCCCTTCGATCGCTGCAGGGCGCGCGCGATGAACATCTTCTCGAACTCCCGGCGGGCATCGTCGTAGAGAATGCCGTGGTCGAGCATCTCCTGCACGAGACGTTCGAGCTGGTCGCGCACCAACACTAGCGAAGCTCCGCCTCTGACCGGCGAGGGCTCCGCCTCGCTAGGTGGCATTGCCCGATAACGCCGCGCTGACGCGCGACCGGCCTTGACCGAGACAGTCTCACGAGAACTTGACTCAATAACATGGGATCGGGTCCGTCAAGGTCTCTACAGCAGCTCGCGGCCGGAGAGCAGGCGGTAGGCCTCGACGTACTTCTCGCGCGTGCGGCGCACCACCTCGTCTGGGAGCGCGGGCACGGGCGGCTGCTTGTTCCAGCGGATCTCTTCGAGATAGTCGCGGACGAACTGTTTGTCGAAGCTGCGCTGCCCGTGGCCAGGTTCATATGCGTCGCGGGGCCAGAAGCGCGACGAGTCGGGCGTCAGCACCTCGTCGATGAGGACGAGGTCCGTGTCAGGATCGCCGGAACCGGCGAGTCCGAACTCGAACTTCGTGTCCGCGATGATGATGCCCCTCGACTCGGCGTGCGCGACGCCCCGGCGGTAGAGCGCCAGCGTCAGCGCCTTGAGGCGCTCCAGCAGGCGCGCGCCCACGAGACGGCCCGCTTCACCCTCGCTGATGTTGACGTCGTGCCCGGATTCCGCCTTGGTCGCCGGCGTGAAGATCGGCTCGGCCAGGCGGTCCGATTCCCGCAGCCCTTCGGGCAGGCGGATGCCGCACACCTCACCGCTCTGCTGGTACTCCTTCCACCCCGATCCGGAGAGATAGCCACGAGCCACGCACTCCACGGGGATGGGCGTCGTGCGCCGGACCAGCATCGAGCGGCCGCCGAGGAGCGCCGCATGCCGGCGCGCCGGCTCCGGATAGTCGTCCGGGTGCCACGACAGCATGTGATGCGGCACGAGTTCTCCCAGTCGATCGAACCAGAACGCGGACAGCTGCGTGAGCACTCGACCCTTGTCGGGGATTCCGGAACCGAGCACGTAGTCGAACGCGGAAATCCGATCAGTCGCGACGATGAGCAGATCGCTCCCGACCTCGTAGACGTCCCTGACCTTGCCGCGGCGGTGCAGCGTCAGTCCATCGAGAGAGGTTTCGAGCAGTGGCGCGGTGGTTATCACGGTGGCCTCGGGAAAAAGGTGAAGCTTACCGATCGCGGCGAGGCGAGTCAATCGACAGGCAGATTCCGAACAGCGGCCGGCGCCACCCGAAGGGTGAGCCTGGCGTCGACGGGTGAACGTGGCAATGTGTGCTCAGCGCGGCGTGTTGGCAGTGTCCCGCGCGCGCACGACGATGTCGCCGCCGTTTGCGCGGAGCGTAATGACGGGACCCCCGCCGTTCACGGGTCCCACCGCCCGATCGGTCGCCTCGCTCTCGACGCCGGAGGACGGCGCGACGTTCAGCTGACGCTCGAGTGACTCCGGCAGCGTCAGCCGCCCCCGCGTTACGACCGCGTCGAGGTTGAAGCCGCCCGGCGGCGGCGTGACCTCGATATCGTCGTTGCCTTCGTTGTAGATGCTGATCGGCGATGCGCGGTCGATCACGATATCGATGTCGGTGTTGCGGCCCTCGACGCGCGCCTCTGTCGCGAGCCCTCGTACCCTGACACGGCCAGAGACGGCGTTGATGCGGGCCGGTCCGCGCATGGCCTCGAGCGCTTCCAGCTCCACAACGGCCGAGCTGGCGTCGACCTCGAGCCGCCCGCTCAACTCCGACGCCCCGAGCGTCCCCGACGACAGCTGGAGCACCGCTTCGCCAGCGATCCGGGCCAGCCGGACATCGGTCCCACGCGCGTTGAGGCGGAGCGTCCCCGAATCCTCCACCGTGAGCTGCCCGCCGCGGTGCGTCACGGAGACCCGGCCCCGGATCCGCCGGAGCTCGACCCGGCCTCTCGCTTCCACGAGCTCGACCCCCGCAAGGTCGGAGAACTCGAGGCGGCCCCTGCCGGGCTGCGCGCGGATGCTGAGCCGGTTGGGGACAATCAACACCACAACCGCTGACTGGACTCCATCCTTCGGGTATTCGACCTGAACGGCAACCGTCTCGGCCGAGCGTTTGAAGACAAGCCTCGTCTGCTTCGCGAGGGCCACGGCTTCCGCCTCGTCGTAGCCGTTCGACCGGACGCGCAGCTCGTATGCCATATCGTCCCGTCGTTCGCCACGAATGGTCACCTGGGCGCTCCCGGTCTCGAGGCGCAGGTCGGCCACGGCGGCCTCGAGGGGATGGGTATCCGACGTGACGACCTCGGCGTTGGCGCGGTGCCCGCGCACTTCGCGGCGGATGTTCTCGATCAGGCCCGACCAGGAAAAGCCCTCCTCACCGGGCGGAGCGGCCGGGGAGGTGAGCTGATACACCACCGCGCCCACGGCCACGAAGGCCACGATGAGCAGTAACTCGCGCTTTCCCATAGACTTGGGGCTCTTTTCGTAGTAGAGTGCGGCGGGTGTCCCACTGCCCGGCTCGAGAAGCCCGACGCGCGTCGGTCCGCACTCGCCTCCGGGATTCTAAACCTGCAGCCTCCGCATGCGGATACGAGCCCGTACCATACTGATCCTCCTGCTGACGTGCGGGCTGCTCTGGTTTTTCTTTCGCAACGCCGACATTACGGGCGTCTGGGCCGAAACCCGCCGGGCCAATCCGCTCCTGTTGATGCTTGCTCTCGTCGCGACGATGGTGGGGTACGTTCTGCGCGCACTCCGGTGGCAGTTTCTGCTCGCCCCGATCGGGGCGACGAGGTTCAGCACCGCGCTCAAGACCACGATTATCGGTTTTGCGGCGAGCTTCCTGCTGCCCGCCCGCGCCGGCGAAGTGATCCGGCCGTACCTGCTGGCCCGCCGGGAGCGCCTGAGCGCGACGGCGGCATTCGCCACGATCATTGTCGAACGCCTGCTGGATCTCGTGGCGGTGCTGCTCCTCTTCGCGCTGTTCGTCTTTCTGGGCAGCGCGGGCGTCGCGCCCGGGAACCCGGCGCAGCTCGCTCGTGTCACGTGGGGCGGCGGCATCGCCGCCGGAGGCGCGGTCGCGTCGCTGGCGGTGCTGTTCGTGCTGGCCGGACATCCCGGACGAATCGGCAGGCTGATGCTCGGTATCGACCGCGTGCTCCCTGGCGCGATCGCGCGCGCGGCCGCGCGGTTCGTGCAGATGTTCGCCGAGGGCCTGGCGGTCATGCGACAGCCCGCACGGCTGGCCGCCGCGCTCCTGTGGTCGTTTCCGCTGTGGCTGTCGATTGCCGGCGGAATCTGGCTCGCCTCGCAGGCATTCCGTATTACGTTCCCGTTCAGCGCTTCGTTCCTGGTGATGATGATGCTGGTGGTGGGCGTGGCGGTGCCGACGCCGGGCGCCATCGGCGGGTATCATGCGGCGTATCAGATTTCCGTCGAGACGTTCTTCGGCGCCCCGACCGATCGGGCGGTGGGCTGCGCGATCGTCCTGCACGCGATATCGTTCGTGCCGGTGACGCTGCTCGGTGTGGCGCTGATGCTGAACGAAGGCCTGACACTCGCCGGGGCGAAACACCTGGCGGAAGCCGCCGAACACGCCGATAGCACGGGGCGTGGCGGCGGCGACGCAGCGCATCCGGTCGACGCCGACGGCAGTGGAAGAGCAGTACCCGAGCCGGCGCGGCGGGGCGCCCGATGAAATGTCCGTACTGTGGACATCTCGGCGATAAGGTCGTCGACTCGAGGGAGAGCAAGGAAGGGGAAGTCATCCGGCGGCGGCGCGAATGCCTGGGCTGCGGGCGGCGCTTCACCAGCTACGAGCGGATCGACGAGATCCCCTACATGGTGGTAAAGAAAGACGGGAGCCGCGAGCGCTTCGAGCGGCAGAAGCTGCTCGCAGGGCTGCTCAAGGCCTGCGAGAAGCGGCCCGTCACCGTCGCGTCGCTCGAGGCGATTGCCGACCGTGTCGAATCGGCGCTGCAGGACAAGCCCGAGCGTGAGATGAGCACGGAAGAGGTTGGCGCGTTCGTGATGAACGAGCTGCGCCGACTCGACAAGGTCGCCTACGTCCGCTTCGCGTCCGTGTACCGTCACTTTCGCGACATCGGGGAATTCATGACCGAGCTGAAGGATCTGCTGAACACCAAAGAGTGAATCATGCCGTTTCCGCGTGCCTTCCCGGTTGCCGTCCTGGTCCTGCTGCTCGGGGTCGTCTGTGCCGCCCAGAGCATCCAGGTGACGCCCCTCATGCGGGACGACCGCGTGCTGGTGTCCTTCAAGCTGACCGATGACATCTTCACCGACGAGGTGCGCGCCGCGATTCACAGCGGGGTGACCATCACTTTCGTCTACGACGTGCAGCTCCGGCGGAGCGCCACGCTGTGGCTGGACCGTACGATCTCGGCGTCCACGGTCATCGCCACGGTGCGCTACGACACGCTGACGCGCCGCTACATCGTCACGCGCAAGGCGGACGGCCGGATGGTGGGGGGAGGGGGAGCCGAGGCGCTCGAACGGGAAGAGGCGGCCCGCGAATGGCTGACGCAATTCGAGCGCCTGCCGCTCTTCAGCACCCGGCCGCTCGAGCCCAACGCCGAGTATTACGTGCGCGTGCGCGCGCACACCACGCCCCGGAACGCCTCGTTCCTGTGGCCGTGGGGAGGGGACATCGCGGGTCTGGCCAAATTCACGTTCCTGAAGTAGGCGGTCCCCGCGGTCTGCTCCCGCCGCGCCATCAGATCCGGGGCCCGACGGATCAGCAGTCCACGAAGCCTTCGACGGACCGTACCACCATGAGCCCCGTTCACGAGGCCGCCTCTCCGCGGATTGCACGGCGTCCCGCCCTGGAGGAGCGGCGGCCGTTCCGTGACAACCCCCGCCTGATCCTGCTGGGCATCGCGCTCCTGCTTGCGGCGCTCGTCGCCATGCTCAGGCTCGCCGATCGCTCGCCCGAGCTGAACCCCGACTTCGTGAGCGAGGTCGTGCTCTACGCGCTCTCCGCGGCCGACCTGACGATGATCGTGGCGCTGGTCTTCGTCCTCGCGCGCAACGTCGTGAAGCTCGTCGTCGAGCGCCGCCGGGGGCTCCCGTTCTCGAAGTTCCGGGCAAAGCTCGTCCTGGCGATGCTCGGCCTGACCATCCTGCCGTCGTTGCTCGTGCTGCTCGTCGGCGGCGAGCTGATCAGGAGCAGCACCGAGCACTGGTTCCGTTCGCCGATCGACGACGTGCTGCGCTCGGCGACCGAGATTGCGGGCGATTACTATCGCGAACGCCAGGACCGCGTCGTCGGGCAGGCGAAGCGGATCGCGCGCGAGCTGCCGGTGTGGGCGGTCCAGTCCGGGGATCTGGCTGCCGTGCAGCGGGCGATTGCCGCCGAGGTCCGGCAGGGCCGCGTCGGGCTCGTCGAGGTCTACCGGCTGCAGGATGCCGGGGACGGCCGGCTCGAGGTGATCCCGCTCGCGGCGGTCCAGTCCCCCGAAATGCCGCGCGGCGATCTGCGCGCCTCGGCCGATCGGCTGGCGGAGCGCGTGGCCGCCGGGTCGGGGGACGCTCCTGGTCCCGAACCGCTCGACGGAGGGGGAGAGCTGGTGCGGGCCGGCGCCAGGGTCTTCGCCGGCGGGCGCCCGGTTGGTGTCGTGGTCGCCAGCGATCACCTTTCGGGCGAGCTGGCCATGCACTCGCGCCGGATCACGCAGGCGTATGTCGACTACAACCAGCTTCGCGTGCTCAAGCGGCCCCTGCAGGGCATCTATCTTTCGGTCTTCCTGATGATGACGCTGATGATCCTGGTCAGCGCCACCTGGACGGGACTGTACCTGGCCAAGCGGATTACCCGGCCGGTGCA
>DATIEW010000638.1:0-11514 GCA_035455585.1 Vicinamibacterales bacterium
GACGTCGGCGAGCGCCCGGGCCGCCACCTCCCGCTCGATGCCCCGTTCCTGCAGCTCGCGCGCGACCCGGACCCGGCCTCGTCCCTTCACCTCGAGCGCCGTCCGCGCATGCGCGTGCGCCGCACGGCGATCGTCGAGCGCGCCGTCGCGCACGAGCCGCGCGAGCGCAGCCTCGACGTCCTCAGCGGGGTGATTGCGGTCCAGCAGGCGGGCGCGACACTCGGCCACCGACAGCTCGCGGCGCGCGATCAGGCGCAGCGCGTCGGCATAGGCCGACACGCGTCAGCCTCCGAACCTGATGATGTCGGGCTGCCCGACGCCGCCGCCCGACGCCATTTCGTTGCGGGCCATCTCCGAGGTCGTCGAGATGCCCTGCACCTTCAGCTTGAACTCGTCGACGTTCGAGGCCCAGCGAAGCGCTTCCTCGAGCGTGACGAAGCCCTGCTGATACAGGCCGAAGATCGACTGGTCGAACGTCTGCATGCCGTACTGCGACGTGCCGGCGGCAATCGCGCCGTGAATCAGGGCGGTCTTGTCCCTGTCGACGATGCAGTCGCGGATGAAGGGGGTGGTGACCATGACCTCGACCGCCGGCACGCGCCCGAGGCCGTCGGCGCGCGGCATCAGGCGCTGCGAGATGGCCGCCTTGAGGACGCTGGCCAGCTGGATCCGCACCTGCCGCTGCTGATGCGGCGGGAAGACGGCGATGATGCGGTTGACGGTCTCCGTGGCATCGAGCGTGTGCAGCGTCGAGAAGACCAGGTGGCCGGTCTCGGCCGCGAGCAGCGCGGTCTCCACCGTCTCGAAGTCGCGCATTTCGCCCACCAGGATGACGTCCGGATCCTGCCGGAGCGCGCTGCGCAGCGCCTTCGAGAACGACTGCGTATCGACCGCGACCTCCCGCTGGTTGACGATCGACTGGTAGTCGCGGTGCAGGTACTCGATCGGGTCCTCGACCGTCATGATGTGCGTGGACCTGGTGGAGTTGATGTGGTTGAGCATGGCAGCCAGCGTCGTACTCTTGCCGCTGCCGGTCGTGCCGGTCACGAGCACCAGCCCGCGCTCCTCGTCCGCGATCCGCTTGAGGACGGGCGGAAGACCCAGCTCGTCGATCGCCTTGACCTTCGTCGGGATGACGCGCAGCACCATGCCGACGGTCCCGCGCTGCTGGAAGACGTTGCACCGGAAGCGTCCGAGCCCGGTCACGCTGTAGGCGAGATCGACTTCCTGATGGCTGCGGAACCTCTCGAGGTGCTCCGGCGAGCAGATCCGGCTCGCGATCGCCTCCGTGTCGCCGCGCTCCAGCCGCTTGGCCTCCGAGGCCACCACGAGCAGGCCGTTGACCCGCATCATCGGGTAGCTGCCGACCTTGAGATGAAGGTCGGACGCCCCGCTCGCGACGGCTATCTTCAGGAGGTCGTTGACGTCCATCGGTACCGGCGGACCGTCGTCGCGCTCCGCGGGGATCAGGTTGCGCTCGCGGCCGAGCGCGCCGCGCCGGCCTCCAGCAGCGGCTCGCCAGGATACACGTAGGTCATCCAGCCGTGCCGGTCCGGCGCGCTGCCGTTGATGATGTCGAAGAAGGTCCGCTGAATGGCTTCGGTCACCGGACCGCGTTTCCCGTCGCCGATCGTGATCTTGTCGGCCGACCGGATTGGCGTGATCTCGACTGCCGTCCCCGCGAAGAACGCTTCGTCGGCGATGTAGAGCAGCTCGCGCAGCAGCATTTCCTCGCGCACCCTGAAGCCGAGATCCCGGGCGATGGTGATCACCGAGTTGCGCGTGATGCCAGGCAGGATCGAGGCGGTGATGGGCGGCGTGTAGACGGTGTTGTCGCGTACGACGAACAGGTTCTGGCCGCTGCCCTCGCTGAGATACCCGAACGAGTCGAGCGCGATGCCTTCGACGTAGCCCTCCGAGATCGCCTCCATCTTGATCAGCTGCGAGTTGGCGTAGTTGGCTGACGTCTTCGCGAGTGTGGGGAAGGTGTTGGGGGCCGCCCGGGACCAGGAGCTGATCCGCACGTCCACGCCCTTCTCGAGCGAGTCCTGACCCAGATAGGCGCCCCACTCCCACGTGAGCACCGCCGCATCGACCGGACACGGGAAGGGATTCACGCCGAGCGTGTGGTATCCACGGTAGAGAAGCGGCCGGATGTAGCAGGCTTTGAATCGGTTGACGCGGATGGTCTCGAGGACGGCCTCGGTCAGCGCCGGCAGGTCGATCCTGGGATCCATCCGGTAGATCTTGGCCGAATCGTACAGCCGGCGCATGTGCGCATCCAGCCGGAAACACGCGGATCCACGCGGCGTGCCGTAGCAGCGCGCCCCTTCGAATACCGCGCTGCCATAGTGCACGACATGAGATGCGATATGAATCTTGGCGTCGGCCCAATCGACGAACGAGCCGTTCATCCAGACTTTCCCGGAGCCGGTAAAGGCCATCAGCCGCTCCTTGTAGAGGACGCCGGACCGAGCGGGCAGAAGGTGCGCCCGCCGTGGGTGGACACGCGACCGCCGTGCGCGCCGGCGGGCAGGCCCGCCGGACGAAGGTGGAACCCGAGCTGGTGCCGTGGTCCCGATTCTAGCATAGCCGCCGCGCACAGCCTGCAGCTCGGCTTCCTATTGCGCTTCCCCGCAGAAGGGACAGCGATCGCTTCTGGCGTGCAGCGGCTTCCGGCACTGCCAGCAGAAACGCGGTGCCGGCGCGTCGCGCGAGCGAACCCTGGTCGGGACGGCCGCTTCGCCCTCCCGCTCTCTTCCCCGTCCGCGTTCGGGCGTTCGCCTGCGAGGCGCCGCCCGCACGGCCAGCACGTCCTCCAGCAGATCTGCCGCCCGCTGGTAGCGCGCCCCGACCTCGGGCGCCATGGCCCGCACCACGATGTCGCTGACCGCCTTCGGAATCGACGGGTTCTTCAGATTCGGCGGGGAGAGCAGAGCGCCGGACATCAGCTTGTCGAGATCTCCGGGCGACGGCGCCTCGTAGGGCAGCAGTCCGGTCAGCATCTGATACATCGTGACGCCCAGCGAGTAGATATCCGATGCGAACACGGCCTTCCCGTGGAACTGCTCCGGGGCCATGTAGGGCGGGCTGCCGATGACCGTCGTGCCGTGCGCGGCGATCTCGAGGAACCGCGACGTGCCGAAGTCGGCTACCTTGAGGACGTCGTTGTCGGTGACGAGCACGTTGGCCGGCCGGAGATCGCGATGGATGACCCCCTGGCGGTGCGCGTGATCGACGGCGTTGCAGATCTGGCACGTGAAGTCGAGGGCGCGGTTGAGATCGATCGGGCCCTTGAGGGCGATCAGGGTCTCGAGCGTCTCTCCCTGCACGTACTCCATCACGATGAAGAAGATGTTGTCCTGCTTCTCGGCCGTCGTGATGGCGACGATGTTGGGATGACTGACGCTCGCGAGCAGCCGCGGCTCGCGGAGCAGCTCGCCGAAATCCATGCCCTGGCGGTGGGGGACCTTGATCGCGACCTTCTTGTCAATCCAGGTGTCCTGGGCCAGGTACACGCTTCCAAACCCACCGCTGCCCAGAGGCGCGATGATCTTGTACTTGCCTAGGGTCTGGCCTCTGAACAGCAATGCTGGATGCCGCGTGTCGAGTGTCCGGATACGAACCTTCGTGACGGGTCAGGTCCGAAGTACCATGAGCGATCGGGACGCAGTATAACGCGAATGACTCATGATGCTTCGCGCAGCGAGCCGAGGTTTCTGGTAGGTGACCTCGGCCAGCCGGGAGACGAGATCGCCCTTCCAGCGGGGGAGGCCCGCCAGCTCACCAGGGTGCTGCGTCTCGGCATCGGAGACACGATCGTCGTCTTCGACGGGCGTGGGCACGAATTCAGCGCGAGGGTGGCGGGCATCGGCCGCGACAGCGCGACGGCCGTGCTGATCACGCCGCTCGATCCGGCGCCGGAGCCGGTGATTCCCTTCACGATCGCGCAGGCCCTGCTCAAGGGACCGTCGATGGACGACGTCGTCCGCGACGCCGTGATGATCGGCGCGGAGGGGATCGAGCCGGTCGTCACGGCGCACGTCGCCGCCAAGCCGCCTCTCGCCGCGCGGCGGGCCGCCGTGGCGCGCTGGCGCCGCATCGCGATCGCATCCGCGAAACAGGCCCGCCGCGCATTCGTACCCGCGGTGTCCGAACCGTGCACGCTCGCAGAATGGCTCGGGAGGGAGAGACCGGGGCTGACGATCATCTGCGTGGAGCCGTCAGCAGGATGGCAGGCTGCATCGATGCGCGACCTTCAGGGAGGTCCGGCACCGCAGGCGGCCGCCCTGCTCATCGGTCCCGAAGGAGGCTGGACGCGCGAGGAGATTCGGGCGGCGGCCGACGCTGGTGCCGTGCCTGTCACGCTGGGATCGCTGACCCTGCGCGCCGACGCGGTCGCGCTCACGGCTGGCGCGCTGTTCAGGATTCTGTGGGAAGGGTGAACCGTGCGGCTATCCAGTCTCCGTCCTGCCGGCATTCGGCAGCCCGTGCGCCGACTGAAAGCTCGATCCTGCAAAGATCGTCCGGTGCGAAGCCGCTGAGAATAAGGTCGCCTTCCCGTTCCACGAGCGCCGCCAGTACTTCCGCGTGACGCTCGATCGCGGCAGCCGTCAGGTTGGCGACGACCACTCCGGCCGGCTCCTCCGTGGATTCGGACACGTCTGTCAGCCGAAGCGTCACGGCGCTCGCGACGCCGTTCCGCACGACGTTCTCGAGGGCGCTCGCCAGCGCGTCAGGATCCCGGTCGATGCCGACCACCGAGGCGGCGTTCAGCCTGGCGGCCGCGATAGCCAGGACGCCCGAGCCCGTCCCCACGTCGATCACGCGCCGCCCGGCCAGATTGCGAGCCTGCAGGAGAGCAAGGCAGAGCCGCGTCGTTTCGTGGTGGCCGGTTCCGAATCCCATGGACGGCTGGATGAGGATGACGATGTCTCCGGCGACGGCGGGTGCGTGGGCCGACTCGTCCCAGGGTGGTGCGACGACAAGGCGGCCGACACGGACGGCGCCGAGTCCGGCCTGACTCCGGTGCGCCCAGCCCTCGTCGGGCACCTCGATGCCGGTCACCGACAGGAGATCAGTGCCGCACAGCCGCGCAAGCTCTGCGGCGGCCTCGTCGCGGCGCGCGCGCGTGCGGAAGAACACCCGCCAGCCGTCGCCGGTTTCGTGCTCGCAGATGGCCGCCGGCTCGAACTCGTCGAGCGCGGCGTAGAGCCGGTCGTGCAGCGCGCCGACGTCCGGACCGGGAGGGTAGGCGAGGTCCAGCGCCGGACAGCCTGGCGCCTTACCCAAAGATGTCCTTGACCCGCTCGAAGAAAGGCTTGTCGGCCGGGTCGGGACCTTCCGTATCGGCGGTGGCCGGTTCGAGGGTCCGGGCCAGCTCCTCGAGGATGCGCTTCTGCTCCTTCGACAGCTTCTTCGGCACCGCGACCTTGGCGATGACGTGAAGGTCGCCTTGCCCGCGCCCCGACACGTTCGGCATGCCCTTGCCGCGCAGCTTGAACCGCGCGCCTGTCTGGGTGCCTGCCGGAATCGTGAGGTCGTCGTGGCCGTTGAGCGTCGGCACCTTGACCGTCCCGCCCAGCGCGACCGTCGGAAAGTCGATCGGCAGTTCGCAGTACAGATCGTCCGCCTCGCGGTGGAAGAACGAGTGCTCACGCACGTGGACGACGACATAAAGATCGCCAGGGGGACCGTTGGCCGCTCCGTGCTCCCCTTCGCCGTGCAGACGCAGCCGCTGCCCCGTCGCGATGCCGGGCGGGATCTTGACGGTCAGCTTGCGCTCGCGTCCGATGCGGCCGTTGCCCCTGCACGTCGGACAGGGTTTGGCGATCGTCTTGCCGGTGCCGCGGCAGTTCGGGCACGGCCGGGCGACTGTCAGG
This sequence comes from Vicinamibacterales bacterium, assembly GCA_035455585.1. GTDB lineage: Bacteria > Acidobacteriota > Vicinamibacteria > Vicinamibacterales > 2-12-FULL-66-21 > DATIEW01. The sequence continues at coordinate 5,883 of DATIEW010000638.1, forward strand.
AAGCCCTGCTGGTATCGAAGCTGACCGGTTCCGCGGCACTGCGCACAGGTCTGCGGCGACGTGCCGGGTGCCGCGCCCGAGCCCGAGCACGCATCGCAGGTTTCTTCCCGCGGAATCTGGATCGTCGTCTCCGTGCCGGTCGCCGACTCCTCGAACGTGATCTCCAGGTCGTAGCGCAGATCGGCGCCGCGCTGCGGGCCCGCGCGGCGGCGGCGCGCGCCGAAGATGTCCCCGAAGCCGAAGACGTCCCCAAGGCCGGCGAAGATGTCGGAGAAGTCGGCGAAAATGGTGGGATCGAACCCGCCTCCGGCCCCCACACCGCTCACGCCAGCGTGTCCGAACCGGTCGTAGAGCGAGCGCTTCTCACGGTCGGCGAGGACTGAGTACGCCTCGGCAGCCTCCTTGAAGTGCTCCTCCGCGTTCCGGTCACCGGGGTTGCGGTCCGGGTGGTGCTTCAGGGCGAGTTTTCGATAGGCGCTCTTGATCTGCTGGTCCGTGGCCTGACGCCCGATTCCCAGCACCTCGTAGTAATCACGCTTGCTCACGCCGGCCCTCACACGTCACCTTTCGCTACCTTCACCATCGAAGGGCGGAGCAGCCGTTCGCCGAGCATGTAGCCGCGCCCGAACTCTTCGATGATCTCGCCGTCGCGCCGGCCTGCGGCCGGCTCGTAGACGACCGCCTGATGATAGTGCGGGTCGAAGTCCATCCCCAGCGCCTCGATGGGACGAACGCCGCGCTTGCCGAGCGTCTCGAGCATCTGACGGTGGATCAGCTCCACGCCGCGCCGGTAGCCCTCGGCTCCCTCGCCGCCGGCTTCCGCGCCGATGGCGCGCTCGAGGTCGTCGATGAGCGGCAGCAGATCGGTGATGAGGTCTGCCGCGGCGGCCTCGGTCACCATCTGGCGCTCGCGCTCGACGCGCTTACGGTAGTTATCGAACTCCGCAGCCTTCCGCAGCAGCAGGTCCTGGCACTCGTCGAGCTGGCGCTGAACCTCCTCGACGTCGAGCGTGGCGCCCGCCGATCCCCCCTCGGAATCGGCAGCCGACTCCAGATTGTCGCGATTGTCCTCCATGATTACGGTGCGAACGGGCGCGACGGCAACGTCAGGGCCTCGCGCTCACGGTCCTGGCGAGGGCCTTCGAGAGGCTCTCGACGGCGTTCAAGGCCCGCCCGTAGTGCATCCGCGTCGGGCCGATCACGCCCAGAGCACCTCTGTTCCTGCCGTCGGAGTAGGGCGCCAGGATGAGGCTGAACCGCTGCAGGTCTGGCGCCAGGTGCTCGGAACCAATGACGACGGTCAGGCCGCCAGCATCGAGGTACTCGTCGAGCAGCCGGACCAGCCGCGCTTTTTCTTCCATCATCTGCAGCAGCGTCCTCAGCGTCTCCAGGGTGATGTCCGGATCGTCGTTGCCGAACTCCTCGATCATGAGCGCCGCACCCTGCACGTAGACCGCGGGCCCGCCGCTCAGTTCGGCGAGCGTCTCGTACGCGAGCCGGAGCGCGCGCGCCATGAGCACGTCGTACAACGTACGCTCTTCCCGGAGCCGCTGCACCACCTGCTGCCGGACATCGAGCAGCGTTCGACCCTTGAACTCGCTGTTGAGGTAATTGGCGGCGCGCTGAAGCTCGTCCCTGTCGAACTGCTCGGCAGGTTCCAGGACTGTGTGCGACACGTGTCCGCCGGCCGCAATCACCACGACCAGGACCTTGCCTCCCTCGAGCGCCACCAAGTCGAGCTGTTCGAGCGTCGCGCTGTCCGCGGGTGGCGCTATCGCGAAACCGACCTGGTGCGAGGCCCGTGACACCTCCTGGGAGGCGTGCGACAGCAGGTCGTCGACGCTCCCGGCGCGGCGGAGCCGGGCCTCGATGTGCGGTGCAGCCCGCGCCGACCGGCGCGCGACGAGCAGCTGGTCTACGTAACTTCGATACCCGAGATCGGTCGGCACGCGCCCTGCTGAGGTATGCGGCTGCCGGACGAACCCCTGTTCTTCCAGCCGCGCCATGATGGTGCGCAGCGTCGCCGATGACACCCCCAGGCCGCGGCCGGCGAGCCAGAGCGACGAGATCGGCTCGCCCTGGTCGATATAGGCCTGCACGACGACGCCTAGAACCCGCCTATCTCGTTCGGGCAACTCAGGATGGCTCGCCATGGTTGCTTAGCACTCGGCAAGGGAGACTGCTAACAATTATAGCGAACAGCCCAGGTTCTTGCGAGCGGGCCCCCGCAAGTCTCCTCAGACCAGACTCGCCCGGCGGCAAAGCTCGGCCGTGGCCTCGCGCGCGGCGCAAAGAACCGCCTGCCGGTCGAGGCGCTGAAGCTCGCAGTCCCGGACCAGCACGTCGCCGTTGACCATTGTCATCCGCACGTCGGAGCCGCGGGCAGCATAGACGATCGTCGACCACGGATCGACGTCGGGCGCCAGGTGCGGTCGATCGCGGCCTATGACGATCAGGTCCGCCAGCTTGCCGGCCTCAATCGACCCGATCTGCTCCTCCAGCCCCAGGGCTCGGGCACCTTCCCTGGTGGCCATCCACAGCGCGTCCCGCGCCGTCAGCGCGCCCGGGCCCTGGCGGACCGCCTGCAGCGTCGCGGCCAGCCGCATCTCGTCGAACATGTCGAGACGGTTGTTGCACGCGCCCCCGTCGGCCCCGAGCGACACGGAGATGCCGCGGGCCCGCATGTCGGCGACCGGCGCGATGCCAGATCCCAGCTTGAGGTTGGAGCCTGGACAGTGGAGCACCTTCACGCCGCGCTCGGCCAGCAGGGCCTGGTCGGAATCGGTGACCCATACGCAATGCGCCACGCAGAGTCTCCCGCTCGCCAGGCCCGTCCGCGCGAGGTACTCCACGTTCGTCAGGCCGCCCGACAAGGCGCGCACGGCGTCGACCTCGTCGCGCGATTCCGAGGCGTGCGTGTGGACCAGGACGTGCTCGGCGTCCGACAGCGCGGCCACGGCCTCGAGCAGCGCGCGGGAGCAGGACACGGCGAATCGAGGGGCAAAGGCGGCGCGCAGCCGGCCATCGGCCGCGCCGTTCCAGCGATGTCCGAGCGCGAGGCTCTCGTCGATCGATTGCGCCGTCCGCTCCCGCAGCCGCGCCGGAACCTCGCTGTCCTCGTCCATCATGCACTTGCCGACCGTCGCCCTGAGCCCGGTCGCGGCGAGCGTTTCGAACACCACGTCCGTGTCGTGAACGGTCTCCATCGTCAGGACGGTCGTCGTGCCCGACGAGAGCAGCTCGGCCGAGGCCAGCCGGACGGCCGCCTCGAGCGTCGACGGAGTATGCGCGGCCTCGAGCGGCCAGACCCGGCGCCGCAGCCACACGAGCAGTGGGAGATCGTCGGCCGTTCCTCGAAAGAGCGTCTGGCAGAGGTGAACGTGTGTCTGAACGAACCCCGGAAGGAGGTAGCCGCCCCCGGCGTCGATCTCGACCTCGCAGGGTTCTGCGGGATCGGGTCCGACGGAGACGATCTTCCGGTCGCGCACGACCACTGCGCCCTGGACGATCTCCAGGCGATCGTTCATCGTGACAATCGTGGCGTTGCGGATGAGCGTGGCTGGTGCCGTCACTCGGCGGCCTGCTGCCCGAGGCGCCGCGGCAGCGACGACAGCGACAGGCCCGACGCATCGACGCCCCGCCTCACGGCGATCAGCTCGGCGAGGATGCTGATGGCGATCTCGGCAGGCGTGACGGCGCCGATGCGAAGACCGATCGGCGCATGGACGCGCTGAAGGCACTCGGGCGGCATGCCTTCGTCGAGCAGCGCATCGCAGATCCGCACGATCTTCGCGCGGCTGCCGATGAGGCCCAGGTATTTCAGGTCGCGTGCGGCCAGCGCGCGCATCGCTTCGAGGTCGTGCTGATGCCCGCGGGTGACGATGACGACGAATGCCGAGGGTGGGAGCTCGGCTCTGTGCAGCCAGTCGCCGATCGGTTCCACCGTGATCTCTTCGGCTTCCGGAAAGCGCTCGCGGCTGGCGAACTTCTCGCGGTCGTCGACGATGTGCAGCCTGAACCCCGCCTCGGCGGCGGCCCGGCCGAGATGCCAGCCGACGTGCCCTGCGCCGATGATGTAGAGGCGCGGCGCCGGGAGGAGCGGGTCGATGTGCACGTCCATCTGACCACCGCAGATGAGGCCGTTTTCCTGCGCGAAGTCGTCGTTCAGCTCATAGTGAAGCAGCGCGCTCCGTCCCGACGCGATGGCCTCGCGCGCCTTCCAGAACGCGTCGTTCTCGTAGCAGCCGCCGCCAATCGTGCCCACCGTACGCCCGTCGGCGAACACGAGCATCTTCGCGCCGGCGCGCTGGGGCGTCGATCCCTTCGAGCGGACCACCGTCACGAGCGCACTCGGCTCACCCTGCTCGAGCGCCCGCGCCGCCGCCGAGAGCACCTCTTCGTTCACACCTCATCATAGCGCACGCCCGGAACCGGGTGCGCCTGTCCTCCGCGGGCCCCGCCAAGGGCAACACGAGGTCAGAAGAACAGGAGCTTTCAGGACAGGAGATCAAGAAATCAGAAGAAGAGGAGAACAGGAACCACGGGGGCGCCGTTCAGCGGCGGTGCCGGTCGCCCGCGCTTCGCAGCCGCAGGCCGGCGGGCGACCGCCACGATCCGCCGCGGCACTCGCGGCGCGCTCCTTTCTCCTGATCTCCTGACCTCCTGTTCTTTCCGCTCCTGATCTCCTGATCTCCTGTTCTTCCGGCCGGCCGTCGAACGGATTACCAGTAGCCGTGGACCACGCAGACCGCGAGGGGCTCGGTTCCCGCGATGAACGCTTCCGAGAAGACGCGGGGACAGACGGGGCCGGCGCGCTGTCCCGTGTCGCGGTCGATGTCCACGAAGCTGATGCCCTCGGGCGTGTCGAAGGGAACGTCGGGGCGGCCTGCGAGCGCGCGCAGCATGAAATCGGTCCACATGGGCAAGGCCGCCTGCGTGCCGCTCAGGCCGAGCGGCTGGTTGTCGTCGAGCCCGACCCAGACGACCGTGAGCAGCTCAGGCGTGAACCCCACGAACCAGGCATCGCGCAAGTCGTTCGTCGTGCCCGTCTTGCCGGCGCCGTCGAGCGCGAAGCCGGCCGCCCTGGTGCCCGCCCCGGTGCCCTCGTTGAGCACGCTGCGCATCATGTTGGTGACGAGAAAGGTCGTCTCGCGCCGCGCGACGGTCTTCGGAGCCTCCGTATGTACGGCGACGTCGCGGCCTCCGGCGACGAGCCGTGCGATCGCCCGCAGCGGGCGGATCGTCCCTCCATTGGGGAAGACGGTATAGGCTTGGGCGATCTCGAACGGCGTCGCTTCGAAGACGCCGAGCGCGATTGATGGGTACGGCCGCGGCGGCGTTCCGGCGCCGATGCGCCGCCACAGGCCGGCAACGCGGTCGTACCCGGCGGCCTCGGCAACCTTGACCGTCGCGATGTTGCGCGAGAGCGCCAGGGCGCGGCGCAGCGTGATGGCACCGTCGTACTCCCCTTCGTAGTTCCCCGGGTTCCACTCCTGCTCGTTGAACATGAAGGTCGTCGGCTCGTCCCAGACCATCGAGGCCGGGGTCACATCGTTGCGGCCGGTCTCGTACGCCTCCTCAAAGGCTGCGAGGTAGACGAACGGCTTGAACACCGAGCCTGGCTGGCGCCGGG
>DATIEW010000639.1:0-2464 GCA_035455585.1 Vicinamibacterales bacterium
CACGCTGGCCTTCGTGGCGGCGCCCGAAGCGAACGCGCGCGCCTTGTACGTCCGCGGCACCGGCTCGCTCACGACGCGCGAGCTTTCCGGCACGGCCGACGCATCTCAGCCGTTCTGGTCGGCCGACAGCCGGTTCATCGGCTTCGTAACCGGTGGCAAGCTCAAGAAGATCGACGCGGAGGGCGGACCCGCGCAACTCATTTGCGACGCCCCTGGCTTCACGGGCGGAACCTGGAGCCCGTCAGGCACGATCATCTTCGGAACGCCGGAGGGCCTCTTCAAGGTGTCGGCCGAGGGCGGCGTCCCGGAGGCGCTGACGAAAGTCGAGGCGCCCGAGACCGGCCACTACTGGCCGCACGCGATGCCCGACGGGCGGCACTTCCTCTATCTGGCCTGGTCGGCCGAGCCGACCGGACGCGCCATCTACACAAGCTCACTCGACGGCACCGAGCGCGCGAAGCTCGTCGCCGCCGAATCGAACGTCGCCTACGCCAGTCCGGGTTACCTCCTCTTTCATCGGGAGGCGACGGTGTTCGCGCAGCCCTTCGACGCGAGCTCGCTCGACTTTTCGGGCGACGCGGTGCAGGTGGCCGGCGGCGTGTCCTTTGACAGCTCGAACGGGCGCGGCCACTTCGACGTCTCGCAGGCTGGTGTCCTCCTGTATTTCGAAGGCGCGGCGTCCGCCACCAGCGGCACGCGGGCTGGGTCGACGACTGCCACCTCGCTCGCCTGGGTCGACCGCGCGGGCACCACCGTGGGCATCGCCGACCCCGGTGGTGGACCGTCGTACGGGGACTTCGATCTGTCGCCTGACGGCTCGCAGATCGCGATCACGCGCAGGGGCGATGCCGGGGCGACTGGAGCCGACATCTGGATCATCGACTGGCGGCGAAGCGTTACGAGCCGCCTCACGCTCGATCCCGGTGACAACATCAACCCGGTCTGGTCGAGCGACAACGCGCGCGTGGCGTTCACGACCCATCGCAACGGCAACGCGGACGTCTTCGTGATGAACGCCAACGGCGTCGGAGCCGCCGAGCCGCTGCTCTCGTCGCCCAAGGACGAACGGATCGAAGCCTGGTCGAAGGACGGCCGGTTCATCGCGTACGAGCTCGGCGAGGGCGCCATGGAAAACATCTGGGTGCTGCCGCTGTCGAACGAGGGACCCGGCGAGCCGTTCGTCGTCGTCGAGGGGCCCTATCGTAAGGGCGAGGTGCAGTTCTCGCCGGATGGGCGGTGGCTGGCGTTCGCGTCGGACGAAACCGGCCAGTTCGAGGTCTATCTGCAGTCGTTTCCCGACGGCGCCGAGCGGACGAAGGTGTCGACCGACGGCGGCGGGCAGCCGCGCTGGAGCCCGGACGGGAAGGAGCTCTATTACCGGAATCAGGCCCAGATCAGGGTCGTCGACATCACCGGCACCGATCCGCTCGGCGTGAGCAGCCCGCGCGATCTGTTCAGGGCTGTATACACCGGTAATGCCTCCACAGATCCCCTTCGCCACGGATGGTCCGTCGCCCCTGACGGCCGTTTCCTGGTGCGAGTCCCTCTCGCCCTCGGTGGTGGGCGCGGGACGATGCCTACCGCGCCAACGGTTATCCTGCCGCAGGGCGCCAGCGGCCGCGGCCGAGGCACGCAGCCCGGCTCGGTGCTCGAAGGGCTGACGGTGGTTCGCGACTGGCCCGCCGGCCTTCAGGGGAGGGCCAGATGAGCGCCCTGTCGTCCGGCGTTCGCCTCGGACCGTACGAGATCGTCGCCGCTATCGGCGCCGGCGGCATGGGCGAGGTCTACAAGGCAACCGACACGCGCCTCGGTCGCCCGGTGGCGATCAAGGTGCTTCCGGCTCACTGGGCCGCCGACGCCGGGATGAGGGAGCGGTTCGACCGCGAGGCGCAGACGATCGCGGCGCTCAATCACCCGAACATCTGCGCGCTGCACGACGTGGGGACTGTCGCCGCTCACGAAGTGGGACTGACCTCCGAGGCTGCCGGTGGCGCGTCGATCACGTTCCTCGTGATGGAGTACCTCGAGGGCGAGACGCTGGCCGCCCGGCTCGAGCGGGGCGCTCTCGGTCTCAACGAAGCGCTCGACATCGCCATTCCAGTTGCCGACGGGCTCGACCAGGCGCATCGCCGGGGGGTCGTTCATCGGGATCTGAAGCCGGCCAACGTGATGCTCACGGCCACGGGGCCGAAGCTGCTGGATTTCGGGATCGCCAAGGCTGTCGCGCATGCCTCCGGCGCCGAAGGGCTGAGCGCCCGGGCGCTGACGACGCCGCTGACGATGCAGGGAATGGTGCTGGGCACGCTGCAGTACATGGCACCAGAGCAGATCGACGGCCTCGAGGCGGACGCGCGAACCGATATCTTCGCCTTCGGCACGCTCCTGCACGAGATGGTCACGGGCAAACGAGCGTTCGAGGGTAAGAGCCAGGCGCTGCTGATCTCGTCGATCGCGACGGCGGAGC
>DATIEW010000640.1:0-7735 GCA_035455585.1 Vicinamibacterales bacterium
GGAGGAGACGGAGTTTACTCGCAGGCCGGCAAAGGAGAGGAACCCATGCGACGTGTATTGATCGCGCTTGCGCTCGTCACCCTGGTGAGCCCCGCCCTGGCGTCGTCACAGAGCCCGGCTGCCGCGAGCCCCGAACCGTTCAAGCTCGGGACGTTCGAGGTCGATGGCCAGGAGGTCATCGGCATCGTCCTGCGTGACGAGCTGGTAGTCGAACTGGAAGCCGCCAATCGCGCGCTCGAGCGCAATCCCGCCTTCCCTGCCGTGCCGATGCCTGCCGACATGCGGGGCCTGATCGGGCAGTACGAGTACGGGTTGAAGTACCGCCTGTACGAGATTGTCGCGGATCTCGTCGCGAACGGGCGGCTCACTGATAAGAAACGGCCGCGCTTCGTGCACACCGTGACCGAGGTTCGCACGCGGCCGCCCCTCATGCCCCGCAAGATCCTCAATGCCGCCGTCAACTTCTACAGCCACGTCAACGAAACGGGGACTCCCGAGGAGCAGCGGAAGGCGGCCGAGGAGCGGCGCCGGAACCGCGGCGTTCCGTACCTGTTTCTCAAACCGACCGAAGGCGCGATCATCGGCAACGGGGATGCGGTCGTCCTGCCGTACGGCCGGGACCGCATCGACTGGGAGGTCGAGCTGGGCATCGTGATCGGACGCGCGGCCAAGTACGTGCCGGCTACGCGCGCCCGGGATCACATCTTCGGCTACATGGTCACGATCGATATCTCGGATCGCGGGGGCCGGCCGCCGGATTCCCGTCCCGGGTCGGACTGGTTCGTCGGCAAGGGCCACGACACGTTCGCGCCGATGGGCCCTTGGATCGTGCCGAAGGAGTTCTACGGCGACCCGATGGAGCGCCTCCGGCAGACGCTGAGCATCGACGGCAGGGTGATGCAGGAGGCGGGCGCGGCGGACATGATTCACTCGATCTACGAGCTCATCGAGTACGCCTCGTCCATCATCACCCTGTTTCCGGGCGACGTGATCAATAACGGCACGTCGGGCGGAACCGGCATGGGTACGGCATACAGGGGCGCGCAGCGGTTCCTGAAGCACGGAGACGAGATCGTGGCGACGATCGACGGAATCGGGACGCTCCGCATCCCCGTGGTGGCCGAGCAGTCCAGGCCGGAGGGGACGGGTTCATTCCTGCCGCCCGTGAGCAGCTACCGGCGGTGACAATGGGCAATGGGCAATGGGCAATGGGCAATGGGCAATGGGCAATGGGCGATGGGGCAATGGCCCACTGGCTATTTCCGATTAGGCGCTGCCATTCAGCGTCCTGCTACTCGTCCCGCTTCGGAACGAATAAACCTCGGGTGCCATTGGGGTAGCGTGCCGCACCCCATCCGGGATTGGACAACCGACTCGACGCAGAATCACCGTGCCGCCGCCCGCCGCGTCCGCCGGCGCTGCCAGATGATCCCGAACGCCATGCCGACCACCAGACCGGCCAGCAGCGCCGCGGCGCTGAACCGAACCACGGCGCGGCGGCCGAACTCACGGACGAATGGATTGTCCACCGGATCCATCGAACCCTGGACGTACCTGATCTTCCAGGCGCCGCCTTCCCGCTGGAGCGTCGCGCTCCACAGCGTCGTGAACCGGAACTCGTTCCCATCGCCGGTTCTCACTACATCGTCGGTCGATCCCCGCGCGAGCGCGACATCGCCGAGGATGACGCTGCGCTCCGGGTTCAACGTGGTCGTATAGCTGCCACCAACGCCGATGAGCTCCTCGATGTCGCGCCAGTACTGCTGAAGCTCGTCGAAGCCGTTCACGATCCGCCCGGTCACCATGACGCCGCGGAAGTCCGCGTGCAGATGCGGGCGCAGCAGGTCGATGGCGTTGTCACGAATGGCCCGCTCGTAGATCGGCTTGAGATCCCGGAGCGCCTGGTGGTCCGCCTCCTCCTGGTCGTCCGGCGCCGCCGCCGCGGGCGGTTGCGCGGAGGCCGGAACTGCGAGGCATGAGCCCCACAGGATCAGGGCGAGCGCCAGACCGGATCGTTCGAGCATGTGGACTCCTTTCAGAGGGCCGGGTCCAGGCCCAGCGGTGAGACAGCCATCCGAGCAGAGCGCCGGCTGGCAGGTCGATGGCGTAGTGCTGCTTCGTGAACAGCGTCGCTGCCGCTATTGCGACAACCCACGCGGACAGGATGATGACGGTCGTCTTGTGTGAAGACACGGGCAGCCGTCGGCGGAAGGCGCTCGCGGCAATGCACACGGTATAGGTCGCGAGGGCGACGTGCAGCGACGGGAAGCAGTTGAGCGGCCGGTCGTAGGACGCGAGCAGGCCGAACATGCCGTCCTGCGGGATCCGATCGGGGCGAGGGCCCTCGACTGGCAGCAGCAGGAAGAAGGCGAATCCCACGGCCGATTGCAGAACGAACCCGCGGCCGTATCGGTGCAGCGCACCGGCCGAATCCAGGAGCCAGGGGACAACGGTGAGCAGAAGATAGATGGACTGATACACCCAGACCCAGGCCGGCACGAACGGAACCGCAAGATCGATCGCGCCGAGCGGCAGGCGAGCGGCCGGCACGATCGAGACGCGCTGCAGCGTGAAGTACGGCACGCAGAAGAAGATCGTCAGCCCCGCCGACAGGGCGAGTTTCAGGCGCCATTCCGCCGTCAGCGCCCGCCAGATTCCGCGCGGCGTGCTCACGCGTCCGTCCCGTCTGCGGCGTCGCGCGCGCCAGAGGCCTTCCCGCCGCGCTCGTAGCGCGTGAAGGCGTGAATCGACCGGAACGGCGGCGTCACCTGGCCCGCGGCGACTACGCAGCCCGGGAGTAGCAGCGAGTATCCGCCCACGAGCACGTCGTCGCCGATCGTGACCGGCCCGACGTGGAGCGTCGCCGTGCCCTGGGGATCTGGGGCAATCGCGTGGCTGTTCAGCCTGACGCCGACGCCGAAGATGACCCGGCTGCCGATGCGCACGAGCGAGCGATCGAGAATCACGACTCCCGGTGACCAGTAGACGAGCGATCCGATCCTGGCTCCCCACAGGCGCAGCCACATCGAGTACAGCCCGGGAACGAGGCGGAGCAGCTCTTCGAGCAGCGGCAGACGCGTGAAGACGACCTGCCATTGCGCCGAGAACCACCAGCGCAGGAACTGCGGCGAGTCGGCGGCGAACTGGCCGGAGGGAAGCGGACGCCGGATGGCGCCGAGGCGCACGGCGAGCGGAGCCAGCACGAAGAGAATGATCGGCGACAGCCAGGCCAGCCTCCACGGGGCGAGCCCCGCGGCCGCAAGCGCAGCGGGCGCCGCGGCCGCCGCGACATGCAGCGCGGGTATCAGCCCGAACGCGATCATGAGGGCCCGCGTTCGGGGGCGCACGTCGAACGTCTTTCGCATTGCGGACACCGGCCTGGGCGCCGCCTGCGCCGCGGGCGCGCGATCAGCGGATGACGCGCCCAGCATACCGGTTCCTCACGCGCTCGGCCGCCTTGCGCGGCCCGCGCCACATCCGCAGATAGTGCAGCGGCAGGAAGCCGCGCTCCGGGTCCTGCGATCGGCCGAGCGCGGGGAGATGAATCCATGGCACGGTCGGGTGCTTGTGGTGGGTCAGGTGCCAGTTGTGATTGAGCCAGATCAGGTCGATCGGCGCCCAGATCCACAGGTTGCGCGCGCCCTCGAGCACGTGGCGCGTCGTGCCGAAGTGATGCACGTACTGCATCGCCGACCACGAGATTCCGAAACCGGCGTACATGACCGTGTAGTTCAGAAGCGGAATCGACAGCCACCAGAGGATCGCCGCGTGCACCGCGAGGACTGCAACCGCCTCGATCCGGATGATCCGGTTGTAGCCGGGGTTCAGGGCGTCCATGAATGCGGCCGACGGCCGATCGAACTCGAAGTGGTCGCGCCGCAGCACGAAGGGAAAGGCGAGGACCACGATGTTCGCCAGCACCGCGACGAGCCAGTAGAAGCCGGTCAGGATGCCATAGAGCTGCAGCCGCTTCCAGACCGGGTGCTCGCCGTCGAAGTACAGGTCGAAGGCCTCGTCGTCCGATCGGTTGCGCAGGTGGTGGCCGAGGTGGCCCTGCCGCAGCAGGTGAAATGGCGCCGGAAAGAAGAGGGCCATCAGGATGCCGGCCGCGTCGTTCAGCGTCCGGCGCTCGAACAGCATCCGGTGCTCGGCCTCGTGGATGACCGCGTAGACCGAGTTCATCACGAGCCCGAACGCCGCGGCCAGGAGCAGCAGGCCGCCGGCACTCCGCACCGTGCCTGCGGCGTAGACGCACGCCGCGATGCCGGCGAGCTGGACCGCGATGATCGCGCCGTTGAGCGCCGACGGGGTCGGACTTCGGACGCGATGGGCAATGGGCGATGGACGATGGGCGATTGGGCCAGGGGCGATGGGCGCTCATGACTGGCGCTCCGGCCGATAGGAACGGAGGACGTGGCGCATCTGGCGAAACTCCTCGAAGCGGTCGAACAGGCCGAAGGTGACCGGCGTCGTGCGCCGTGAGTACATCATCCGGTGGTAGTCGTCGTTCTCCTCGAGCGCGCGCAGCTCGCGCCGGATACGCGGAAGGAGCGGCACGAGCTCCGGGTACTCGCGGGCCAGGATCGCGATGACCTGCGAGGTCGAGTGTGCGGGGGCGAGCAGGAAGCCTCGCGTGATCGCTCTGAAGAGCCGCGCCGTCATCCGGCGGACGGGCGCCGGCCGCTTCGCGTAGAACCGCTCGATCAGATGCCGGTCCACCTGCACGTGCCGGGTTTCGTCCACGAGGTGCTCCCTGAAGGCGCCGGCATAGCGCGGCTCGATCCGGTCGGCTGGCATGCGCATGCACCTGCGCGAGATCTCGATCGACCGCTCTTCCTGTGCCAGCTGCACCCAGAAGACGACCGGGAATGCGATGGGGTGCCGCGCGACGAATCGGAGCAGTCCCGCCGCACCGGGCGGAAGGCGGACGATGTGCCGCGCCCGGCCTGCATACCACCCGGGCTCGCTCAGCCGGGTCAACTTCGCCCATGCGGCGGCGTGCCGGCGCTCGTCGCGTGCGAACCGGACGACGGCCGCGCGCAGGGGGGAATCCGGAGCCTCCTCCGCTTCCACGGCCGCGAGTGCCGCGTCGAGGAACTCCGACTCGAGCAGCGCGATCAGCTCGACCGCGAGGATCCCCGTGAGCTGGTTGTACCTCAGTCGGTGCTCCTCTCCGAGATCTCTGTAGACCGCCGTGTAGTAGAGCGGCGACAGCGTCTCGCAGATGTACAGGCGGGTTCGATCGATGGGCGTGGTCCAGTCGAACATGTCCGACGGCGCCGGTTCCCCGGCTGGCGCGAGCCGATCCAGCGCGGGGAGCCGCTCGCGGATCGCTACCATGCGCCCAGCTCGTCGACGACCCGGGCGAATGCTCTCAGCGGCTCGTCGGCCGCGCTGAAATCCGGCCGGAAGTCGATCGTGTCGAGCACCCGCCGGTCGTCGTGCAGCAGCATGGCCATCAGTCCGAGCGCACGCAGCGGGTTCCAGCCGGTTCCGCGCGGGAAGAGAAAGACCGTGCGGGTCACGCAGCCGCCGCTGCGATCCGGGCGGCCGCTGAACAGGACGTGGAACCTCACCGGGGCGTAGACGGAGGTCCACGCAAGACTGCCGCCGATCGTGGTGAACTGCGCGACGATGTCGCGGCGGCGCGTGCCGGACAGGAACCGCCAGAAGCGCGAGCGCGGGCGCCCCTGCATCGTGACGCTCACCTCGCAGGAGCCGACGCTGAGGCGCGGCGCCTCCGAGAACGTCATCCCGTGCAGCGTCTCGTAGTGGGAGATGTCGAGGCCGTTGGCCAGCACCAGATGGGGATGGCATCTGATCCGCTGGGGCGGAAGAACGAGCGGCCACCAGCGGCCGCCTTCCGGAGACGGCAGATCGAAGAGCGGCGCCGCGGCGTTGAAGACCCAGACGATTCCCCAGCGCTCCTGGCACGGATACGCGCGCGTCCGGCGCCCGGGCGGCGTCCCGTGTCCTGGCGCGCCGCGGCAGACGCCGTCCGGTCCGAAGCACCATCCGTGGAACGCGCATCGCAGGCCGCCGCGCTCGACGGTTCCCAGCGTCAGGTCGGCGCCGAGGTGCGGACACCGGGCATCCAGCGCATGAACGCAGCCGTCGCGATCGCGGTACACCGCGATGCGGCGATCGCCCAGGTCGAAGGCGTGAAGCCGGCCGCGGCGGAGCGCGCGCGAACGCGCAGCCGCGTACCACGACCGCGACGCGGCGCGCGAACTCGCGAAGATACTCTCAGCGTGCCCCCGTCCGTCGCTCACCATGCTCCAGCGTCGAGCGGCCCGAACCGCGGACCGCGAGCCGCGAGAACAGCATAGGGCAGATCGAGGACAGCTTGTCGTGAAATTTCGCTGAGGAAGTGTGAGCCAACCGCATCCTGATACAATCGCAGCCGTTTGAGGCCGTGCCCCGCTACCGCTTCAGCGATTTCATCCTCTCACCCAGGCGCCGGATGCTGCTCCGCGGCGGCCGCGAACAGCCGCTCATCCCACGCTACTTCGACCTGCTCCTCTTCCTCATCGAGCACCGCAACGACGCGGTGCATCGCCGCGACATCTTCGATCGCGTCTGGGACGATGTCGTCGTCTCCGACAGCGCACTGAGCCAGGCAATCCGCACGATCCGCCGCACGCTCGGCGACGACCCGCGCGAGCCGCGCTTCATCCGGACTGTTTCCCGCCACGGCTACCGGTTCGTGTTCGCGGAGGTGTTCGAAGAGGATGACGATGGTGTGTGGCCGCCTGCGGAGGCGCGCACGGCTGCTGTCGATGCGACGTCGAACGCCGGGGCCGATCCGTTCGAACCTCTCCTCGAACGCATTACGGCTGTCCCCACGAGCGCCTCCGGGGAGGAGGAGCAGCGCGAAGCCGCCGAGCTCCTGCACGCGCTCGGCACGGTCGGGGCGTTGGCTCGTCTGGGCACGCGTCCGCGCCACGCGTTCGCGCGCGCCCTTCTGCGTGACACCCGCTGGGATAGCGCGCTCGCGGGGCCAGTGCCGTTTCGCGGCCAGCCAGGGGCGGTCGCTGCCGCCGCGGCGCTCGTCGGCCTGAGGCTGCGACGCGCGGCCCGGGTCGCGGCCGCGCGCTGGGCCGGAGCGTCCATCGGCGGCGGTCTTGCCGGTGCCGGTGCGGGAGCCGTGGGAGGTGTGCTGCTCGCCGCCGCCCCGGGCAGCGCGGCGCCGCTGGCCGTCGCGGCCGTGCTCGGCGTCATCGGCGCGTTCGCGGGAGCCATCGGCGGCGCCGGCGCCGGCGCTGGACTCTCGGTGGCCGAGGCGATTGCCCGATCGTGGCGAATGCCGGCCCTCGTGTGCGGCGGCGCGCTCGGCGGCGGCCTCGCCGGATCACCGGTGCAGTGGCTGGGTCGCTGGAGTCTCGCGGCACTTCTTGGCGTCCACGTCGAGATCGGAGGCGGGCTCGAGGGTCTCGTGATCGGCGGCGCGGCCGGTCTGGGCTATGGGGCGGCGACCTCGCGTACGCAGGGAGGACCGGCGGCGCCTCGCGGGGCGCGGCGGCTGGGGGTGGCCCTGATCACTGCCGCCGCCTGCGGACTGGGCGCGCTGGCGCTGACGCTCAGCGGCCGGCCTCTCGTTGGCGGCACGGTGCACGCGATCGCGCAGGCCTCGCAGGGGGCTCAGGCCGCTCTGACCCCGCTGGGCCGGTTCATCGGCGAGCCCGATTTCGGCCCGATCTCCCGCGCGGTGATCGGAACCGGGGAAGGGGCGCTG
>DATIEW010000641.1:0-3646 GCA_035455585.1 Vicinamibacterales bacterium
ACACGACCGAAGACGCCGTGTCGAAGCGCTCCAACTGCTTCTGGCGGCACGTCATCGGCACCGCGACGAGCGATCTTCTTTACGAGGAGAAGGACGAGCTGTTCGACCTCGGCGCCGCGCGCTCGCTCGACCGCCAGATGATCTTCGTCGCATCGTTCGCGAAGACGTCGCGTGAGTACCGGTACCTGCGCGCCGACGATCCGGCCGGCGCCCTGACCGTGATCCTCCCCCGTGAGGACGGACACGAGTACGAAGTCGACCACTATCACGGCGCGTTCTACATCACGACCAACAGGAACGCGAAGAACTTCCGCGTGGTCTCCGCGCCGATCGCCGATCCGTCCGAGAAGAACTGGACGCCGTTCATCGATCACAACCCGGCGGTGAAGATCGACGGCCTGACGTTCTTCGCGAACCATCTCGTCGTGTCCGAGCGCGAGGGCGGCCTCAACTATCTCCGCGTCGTGGATATGGCCTCCGGGGAGTCGCACCGCGTCGCAACGGAAGAGCCCGACTACGCGCTCGTGCTCGTGGCCAACCCGGAGTTCGACACCACGGTGGTCCGTTTCTCGTACCAGTCGATGGTGACGCCGCAGACGATCTACGACTACGACATGAACACGAGGGAGCGCACGCTCCTCAAACGCCAGGACGTGCTGGGCGGGTACGACCCGGCGGGCTACGAGGCGAAGCGGATCTGGTCGATCTCACGCGACGGCACGAAGGTCCCGATCTCGCTCGTCTACAGGAAGGGCGTGAGGATGGACGGCACGGCGCCGATGCTGCTCTACGGCTACGGCTCCTACGGCGCATCGATGGCGCCGACGTTCTCGTCGAGCCGTCTCAGCCTCATCGATCGCGGCGTCATCTATGCCATCGCGTACATCCGCGGCGGCGGCGAGCTCGGCGAAGAGTGGCGCGAGCAGGGGAGGATGCTCAGGAAGCTGAACACGTTCTACGACTTCATCGACGCCGCCGAGTATCTCGTCCGGAACGGATACACGTCCACGGACCGGCTCGTCATCCAGGGCGGAAGCGCCGGCGGACTGCTCGTCGGGACGGCGGCCAACATGCGTCCGGATCTCTTCAAGGCGGTCGTGGCCCAGGTGCCGTTCGTGGACGTCGTGAACACGATGCTCGACGCGTCGCTTCCGCTCACGACCACCGAGTACATCGAGTGGGGAAACCCGAACGAGAAGACCGCGTTCGACTACATGATTCAGTACTCGCCCTACGACAACATCCGCCCGCAGGAGTACCCGTCGCTGCTCGTCCATGTCTCGTTGAACGATTCCCAGGTGCCGTACTGGGAGGGCGCCAAGTTCGTGGCCAAGCTGCGCGCGACGAAGACCGACGGTCGTCCCGTCCTGCTCAAGACCAACATGGGCGCCGGCCACAGCGGCGCCTCGGGACGCTACGACGCCCTCAGAGAGACCGCCTTCACCTACGCCTTCATCCTCTGGCAGATGAACGCCGAGTGAATGCTGAGTGCTCAATGCTGACTGCCCGACTTGACGTCGACTGGCCGACTGGCGACTGCCGACCGACTGCCGACTGACTGCCGACTGACTGCCGACTGCCGACTGACGGCCGACTGCCAACCGACTGCCGACTGCCAACCGACTGCCGACTGACTGCCGACTGCCGACTGACTGCCGACTGTGACTGCCGACTGCCGACCGCCGACTGGCGACTATTTGACACGGCCCGGCCCGAAGCCTACAATCCGTGGCGGGTATCCTCCTTCGACGCACCGATTTGCCGTCCATCATCGTCGTTCGTGCGTCCGTTCATGCGGCCTAACAGAGGGAGAGGGAACATGTCGGTTTCGCGACGCGCCTTCGTTCGCAACCTGACGATCAGGAGGCCGACCGCCACCGCGATTGCGGCCCGCGGCCGTGAAGCCTGGGCAGCCGAGCACTGGCCCGACGATCAGGGCCCGGCCGCGGAGGATCGTCCCCTCGCCGTTCGTCTCAGCAGCAACGAGAATCCGCTCGGTCCGAGCGATGCATGCCTCCAGGCGATTGAGCGGGCCTTCGTCTATTCGGGGCGCTATCCGATGAACGCGAGGCCGGCGATGGCCGACCTGCGCGCCCTGATTGCCAGGCAGAACAGCCTGAAGCCCGAGAACGTCTCCCTTGGAGCCGGTTCGGGAGAGATTCTCGACAATGCCGTCAGAGCGTTTACGTCGGCCGAGCGTGGCCTGGTGTCGGCCGTGCCGACCTTCGAGGCTCCGGCGCGACTGGCGCGGCGTCTGAACGTCCCCGTGAACGACATCTCGGTAGACGCGGCCGGCCGGCTCGATCTCGAGAAGATGATCGGGGCCTCGAAGGGTGCCGGACTCGTCTTCGTATGCAACCCGAACAACCCCACCGGCGCGGTCCATGGCGCTGCGGCGACGAGCGACATGGTGACGCGGATCCGCCAGGCCTCTCCCGACACCGTGATTCTCATCGACGAGGCCTACCACGAGTACGTGACCGATTCGTCCTACTCGACCGCCATCCCGCTCGTGGCCCAGCACCCCAACGTGATCATCTCGCGCACCTTCTCGAAGGCGCACGGGATGGCCGGGCTGCGCCTCGGCTATGCCATCGGCCAGGCGGAGGTGATTTCGCGGATGACCCGGTACACGATGCCGTACAACGCCAACGCGCTGGTCGTGGCCGCCGCCGTGACGTCGCTCGAGGACGAAGCACATATCGCGCGCGAGCGGGCCCGCAACACCGGGGCGCGGAAGTTCACGACCGCCTTCTTCCAGTCCGCCGGCTTCAAGACATCGGACTCCCAGACGAACTTCATCTGGGTCGAGATCGGCCGGCCGGCCAGGGAGTTCTCCGACGCCTGCGACAAGCACGGCATCGAGGTCGGACGTCCCTTCCCGCCCTTCGAGAAGACCCACGCGCGGATCTCGATCGGGACGATGGAAGAGATGCAGCGCGCCGTCGGCGTGTTCCGCACCGTTCTCGGCCTGACGACGACGACGGCGGGGCGGGTGGGGGCTAGGAGCTAGGAGCTAGGAGCCAATCATGTCTCTCTCACGACGCGGATTCGTGCGAACGGTCGGGATCGGCGCCGCCGCTGCGGTTGGCGGCAGGATTCTCGGCGGCGGCCGGGTCATCGGTCCCTGGACGCGCGGCTTCGAGGAGGTGCTCGAAGCGGCCCAGGCCCAGCAGGGGGGCTTGCCGCTGGTGCTCCTTCACAACAACGAGAATCCGCTCGGTCCCGGCGACAAGGCGCTGTCCGCGATGCGGGCCAAGCTCACCGAGCGCGGCATACCGACCGCGCGTTACTCCTCTCCCGCCGGACAGCTCGTGGCGGCCATCGCCGCGAAGTACGGGTGCAAGACCGAGAACGTCATCATCGGGTGCGGCTCGACCCAGATCCTGCGCTCCGCGACGTTCGCGTTCGCCGCGCCGTCCAGGCCGCTCGTGGGCGGGAGTCCAACCTATGAGGAATGCGGCGACGTCGCAAGGCTGATCGGGGCGTCGATCAAGGCGGTGCCGGGCAC
Organism: Vicinamibacterales bacterium; assembly: GCA_035455585.1. GTDB lineage: Bacteria > Acidobacteriota > Vicinamibacteria > Vicinamibacterales > 2-12-FULL-66-21 > DATIEW01. Next base: position 3,512 of record DATIEW010000641.1, read on the forward strand.
GCGCGACCTGCGCCACGATCTGGACGCCATGGCCGACGCGGCCAAGGGCGCCGGACTCGTCTTCTTCGACAACCCGAGCAATCCGGCCGCGACGCTGCAGCCCGCCTCGGCTGTCACCGCCTTCCTCGAACGGAT
>DATIEW010000642.1:0-2637 GCA_035455585.1 Vicinamibacterales bacterium
CACGGCGCGGAGCAGATCGGCGATCGGATCGGGCTCTGGATGGAATTCGTGCGCGGCCGCACGCTCGAGGAGCTGATCCAGAGCGGCACGATCTTCCGGACGGCTGATGTCATCAACATCGGCGTAGAACTCTGCAACGCGGTGTCCGCAGTGCATGCGGCCGGCCTGCTGCACCGCGATATCAAGGCGCAGAACGTGATCCGCACCGAGGACGGCCACGTGGTGCTGATGGACTTCGGCACCGGCAGAGAGTTCGATGACACCTTGTCGTCTGATCTGACTGGCACTCCCCTGTATCTGGCGCCCGAGGTGCTTGCCGGGGGCGCGGCGACGGTGCGGAGCGACATCTACAGCCTGGGCGTGCTGCTCTATCACCTCGCGACCGGTTCGTATCCGGTGAGCGGCCGAACGTTGCGAGACCTTCGACGCGCGCACGAGGGGAACGAACGTGTCGCTCTTCGGACGTCACGGCCCGATGTCCGTCCTGCTCTCGCTCGCGTGATCGAGCGGGCAACCGATCCACGGCCGGAGCGCCGCTATGCGACGGTCGATGTCCTCGCCAGAGACCTGACCGCCCTTCAGCGCCGTCCGGGCATCGTCCGACTCAGGAACGGACTGGCCGCCGCGGCCGCGATTCTGCTCGTCCTTCTGGCGGCCTTGGAGATCCGTGCCCGGCTTTCCGGAGATCGCCGCGGCCCCGCCAGTCAACTTGCCGGCCTGCTTGCCGGAGCTCCCGGCCCCGTCGAGCACCCCGTCATCGCCGTCCTGCCGTTCAGGAATCTGAGCACCGAGCCCGGGCGCGACCTCCTGGTCGACAGCGTCACGGCCGGCCTCATCCGTCAGCTTTCGATCATCGACGGACTGCAGGTCAAAGGCCAGCAGTCTTCGTTCATGCTGAGGGACAGGCCGCTCGACCTTGCCGACATCGGCAAACGGCTGGATGTGAACCTCGCCGTCGAGGGAGACGCGCGGTTCTCGGACGGAACGCTGCTGATTCACGCCGCGCTCGTGTCGGTCCCAGATGGTTTGCGTTTGTGGTCCGACGCGATCGAACAACGGATCGAATCGGAGGCAGACATCACCGGCGTCGTTGAGGACGTGACCAGGACGATTGTCGATAGGCTTCGCCTGAAGCTGGGGTCTCCGCAGCGCCGCTACGACACCGACATCGAGACCCTTCAGGTGTACCTGAGGGCCCGCGCGATGCGCGACGCGCGCGGGCCGCAGGCCCGCGCGGCGATCCCCCTCTTCGAGGAAGTGATACGCCGGGACCCGTCGTATGCGCCCGCGCAGGCTGCGCTCGCGGCCACGTACGGGTATCTGGGTCTCAATTACTCTGATGGATCCAGCATCTATCTTCCCTCGAGGGAGGCTGCAGTCCTCGCCGAGCCGTGGGCCCGGAGAGCGCTCGCCACCGACCCGATGCTCGCTGAGGCTCACGCGTCGATCGGATTCGTCCATGCCTACGCGCTCCGCTGGGTGGACGCCGAAGAGTCCTTCGAGCGCGCGATCAACCTCGAGCCGGGCAACTCGGCTCTGTACGGGGATCTCGTGCTGTCGACACTCCTGCCGTGGGGGAGGCTGGACGAGTCGCTGAGCAGGCTCGAGACCGCGCTCCACGGCGATCCGTTGTCGCTCGATGCGAAACGCATCCTGGCAAATGTCCAGATCCGCGCCGGCCGGTACGACGACGCGCGGGAGAACTGCCTGCGCGTGCTCGAGGTGGATCCGGACTTTCCTTTCGTGCGACGTTTTCTTGCGGTGGCGCTGCTCTTCAAGGGTGAAAGGACGGAGGCGCTCGCCCTGTTCGAGCAGCTTTCAGCTCGCAACCGGGGGGTGAAAGGGTGGATCCATGCGATCCACGGCCGCCGCGCCGAGGCCGAAGCGATCGCGGCGCAATTCGCGCACAACCCGGACGTGCAGGCCGCGATCTACGGACTGCTCGGCGACCGGGACCGCACATTCGAAGCCCTCGAACGGCTCGCGGCTCTGAACCCCGGCCGGGCGGCATCGTTGCTCGATCTGCCGGAGCTTGGCCTGCGCGGCGACACGCGGGTCGAGGCGTTCCGCCGGAAGCTGGGGTTTCCGCAGTAGAGCGAAACGCGCCGGGGGCACGCTGGTTGCCGCCCAGGTGTCTCGCCACGTCGCGGCTGTTTGGCGTGAGCCAGACCGATCGCCCGCTACACAGCCGGCGCCCTGAAGGCTGCTCGTCGTCCTGGCGGCGGCTATCTGGATTCCAGCCTGGCCGGCCTCGCGCGAGGACCCTGTACGGCTGCTCATGCGCTGACGGCGTCACGTACCCAGGTCGCCGCACACCTGGTCGCACCAGCGCCCGGAAGGCGAGACGCACGTCCCACCGGAAGTCCTCCAGCCGTGCGGAAGGTCGGCTCAAACCGGGAGTGGTGTTCATGCCATCACTCGATTCTCAGTGCAATCAGAGGGTCGATACGGGTCGCGCGCCGCGCCGGCAGGACGCAGCCGAGCGCTGCCACCGCCAGCACTATGGCAGCCGCGCCCGCGCTGGTCACCGGATCGGTGACACGAACGCCGTAGAGCAGCTCTTCGACAAACCGCCCGGCCGCGAAGGCTGCGGCGAGGCCGGCAGTCGCACCCGCAAGGGCGACGGCCAGACCCTGG
>DATIEW010000643.1:0-2196 GCA_035455585.1 Vicinamibacterales bacterium
AATTCCGGCTGGACGCCGACCGCAACGTCAAGCTCCACCAGCAAGGCACCTACTGCCCGGGCGGGTTCTACCGCTGGATGGCCAGCCCGGCCATCGACGCCCACGGCAACATCGGCATCGGCTACTCGTTCGGCGGCACACCGCACTTCGCCGGCCAGCGCTTCGCCGCCCGGTTCGCGTCCGACCCGCCGGGCGTTCTCACGCTGCGTGAAGTCGTGCTCGCCGAGGGCGAGGCCGCGCAGACGACCACGCTCCGGTGGGAGGATTACACCCAGACCGCGATGGATCCCAGCGACGACTGCACGATCTGGTACGTCGGCGACTACCTGCGAAAGGGAGCGACGAACTACTCGTCGCGCATCGGCGCTTTCCGGATGCCGGGGTGCGGAACGTGAGCTGTCTGCCCGAACTCGCGGGGCCGTCCGGTGCCCGGTGACCGGCCTGCCACTCGCTGCGCGACGATCGGCGTTGGCCCGTTTTTCAGGAGATTTCAGCGTTTGCTCAGGACTTGCGGTCGAGGCGCACCGTATCCTGCAGCATGAACCGATCGATCGGCTGGACGAGCCTGGCCGCCGGCGTGGCCACCGGTCTGGTGATGGGACTGTGGTCCTTCGATGGACCGTTGCCGGTTCCCGCCTGGCTGGGCGACTATGGCGACACCTCCCGGCGGCTGGCGCGTCTTGGCCACATCGCGTTCCTCGGTCTCGGGATCCTCAATCTCCTCCTCGCTGACGAGCTGCCCCGGTCGGCTCTCGGCGCGGCTGGCAGAAAGGCCGCCTCGATGTCGATGAACATCGGCAACATGCTGCTGCCCATCGGGTTGTTCGCCGCCGCAGCATGGGCGCCGGCCAAGTACGCCCTCGGCTTGCCCGCAAGCTGTGTGTTCGTGGCGCTGTGCCTCGCGGCATGGGGCGCGCGCCCGCCGGCGGGCCGTTGACGGAGGTGGCCATGAGCCGAACGCTCTTCGTCGTATCAGACATCGCGCGAACGGGGGCGGGAAGATTCGGCGCCCGCACGGCCCTCGAGGACGTGGGCGGCACCGTTCGTCTGACCTACGACCAGCTCTGGACGTCGGTCCAGGAGCGTGCCGGCGCCCTTCGCGCGCTCGGGCTCGCGCCGCGTGATCGCGTGCTGCTCTTCATGGACGGCTCCCCCGACTGGCTGATCACGTTTCTCTCGATCGTCCACGCCGACCTGGTCGCTGTCCCGATACCCGGCCGGACGCGGTCCGAGCTCGCGCAGGCGGCCGCCTGGTACGCCGGTACAAAGGCCTGCGTGTGCGATGCGCCCAATCACGATGCGGCCTCTCGCCTCCCCGTCGCGCACTGCCTGAGACCCGCCGATCTGACAGGTACCGTCGCGACACCGATGCCCGTAACGAGCGCAACACCGGATGCGACCGCCGTCCTCGTGTTCACGTCCGGCAGCACGTCGAAGCCGCGCGCCGTCGCGCTCGGTCACGACAACCTGCTGGCGAACCTGCGGTCTCTGCTGGCGATCCGAAGCGCCCAGGACGACGAGGCGATGCTGTCGATCCTGCCGCCGTCCCACGCCTTCGAGCTCGTGGCGGGCCAGCTTGCGCCGCTCGCCGCCGGCGCGCGCATCGTCTATGCCGGCACGCTCCTGCCGAACCGGCTCCTCGCGGCGCTTCGCGCCCGCGCCATCACGCGCCTGCTCGCCGTGCCGGCACTCGTCGACGCGCTCGCTCGCGAGGTCGTCGATACTCTTGCCTTCGACGGCACGGTTGCACCCGCCTGTCGCGGCCTGGACAGTAGAGGGCTCGCCTCGTCGTTTCGCCGACTCCCGCCTCCTCGACAGGCCGAGGTTCGACACGCAGTCCGGGCGTGCATCGGGCCTTCCCTTCGCAATCTGGTTATTGGCGGTGCGGCGATCTCGCAAGCCTGGGCTGATCTGCTGCTCGACGTCGGGATCGAAGTCGACGTCGGCTACGGGCTCACGGAGGCTGGACCGATCGTATCGGTTGGTTTCGCGTCCGAGTGCCCGATCGGATCGGTCGGCCGGCCACTTCCGGGTGTGGCTGTCCGCGTGGACCCGCACGGCGAGATCCTGGTGCGGAGCGACGGCGTGATGCAGGGCTACGTCAACGAGCCGGCCGGGTCGGCCGGCGCGCTCCAGGGCGGCTGGCTGCGAACCGGCGACTGCGGACGTCTCGACGACGAGGGCTTTCTCTTCGTG
>DATIEW010000644.1:0-6645 GCA_035455585.1 Vicinamibacterales bacterium
ACGAGAACCGTCTCCCCCGGTCTGATGCCGGCCGCCGTCACCAGCGCGCGCCAAGCCGTCAGCCAGCTGCCTCCGGCGCACGCCAGCGCGTCGTCGGTAGCCCCGTCAGGTACCCGTTCGAGGTTGGCGGCCGGCGCAGCCATGAATTCCGCATGGCTGCCCCATCGCTGCTCGCCGATCACCCCGTACTCGACGCACGCGGAAGTCTCGCCGCGAGTGCACCACTCGCACCGGCCGCAGAAGAGACCGGGATAGACGACGACTCGATCGCCGGAACGCCACCCGCGGACACCGGGACCGGAATCGACGACCGTTCCCCAGGCGTCCGTCCCGTTGACGTGCGGCAGCGGCGGCCGCGCTCGAATCCCGGGCCCCGTCAGGTTTGCGATCGCGAACAGGTCTTTCCGGTTGAGGGTCGATCCGCAGACGCGGATCAGCACCTCTCCGGGACCCGGCGATGGCGTCGGGACGTCATCGATGCGAAAGCTCGTCCTGATCGCGCCATAGCCCACCTGCACCACTGCGCGCATCGCCCGCTCCGAGGGAAGCGGAGGGGACGGAGGACACCTCCGTCACCTCGCCCTCCGTCACCTCGACTCCGTTTCCTTTGTCCCCTCCGCGGGCACTTCCCCCTCAGAGAAGCACCCTGGCATCGGCCCGCACGCGCAGCTCCCGCCGGACGGCGCGCAGGGCCGCCCGCAGCTTGTTCATCTCGCGAATCAGTCCCACGCGCACGAACGGTTTCAGATCGGCGTCGATCGCCCCGAGCGTGGCTGCCGCCTCGAGCCGTGGAACCGCACCGAACTTGACGGCTGGATCGTGATCGAACCGCTCTCCGCGCGCGTAGTTCATGGGGACGAGCCGCCTCGCGATCTGCCGCAATCCGGCGTTGAGGCGCCGCCGCTGGCCGGCATCCTCGGGATGTTCACGCACCCGGGCCTCGGCTTCCGCCTGCCACGTCCTGATCTGCGCGGCAAGCGACCGCAGATCCTCTATCACCGGACGGAGGTCGATCTCGCCGCCGGCCCGGGTCTGGTAGCCCTCCAGCACCTGCCGCATCTCGTCCGCGGCGGCGCCGTAGTCGAACGGGTGGAGCGGTGCGTTGAGCAGGCGGACGATGGTCGTGAGATAGACGGCGAGATCCCGCCGGAGGATCTCGAGATCGGCGACCGGCATCCCGTCGTCAGGCGTGTGCCATGCGATGTTGCCGCCGCATCCGCCGACGGCGTAGTAGCCGCGGCGCTTTCGCTCCTCGATCGGGATGTTCGACAGGAGCATGTAGAGGCCCGTCGGACCGATCTGGTTGAACGAGTAGTCGCCGGCGCGCAGGGGCCGGACGCGCTCGGGCTCGACGCCGACCGCGTCGCGGATGGCCGAGCGGCAGAGCCGGTCCGCTTCGGCCATCCACATGACCTCCTCGTAGGCCGTGGCGCCCGCACAGCCTGGCGAGTCGATGTTGAGCTGTGCGATGCACCATTCATCGATCTCGTCGGCGAAGGTATCCGCGTACCACGTCGAGCCAGCATAGCGGCCGGTCGAGTGCCCCGGCCACCACGCGATGCGCACGCTTCGTCTGAGCCGGCTCCGCAGCGCCCACAGCACCCGGGCCAGCTCCAGCAGCGCGGCATCACCCGTCGCGTTGTCGCCGATGCCTTCATACCAGGAGTCGTAGTGGCCGTGAACCAGCAGGAACTCCGACGGGTCGGTGTCGCCCCGGATCTCGACGACCGGCAGCAGGCAGCGCATCCAACCCTCGCGTAACCAGGTGCGCACCGCACATCGCGTCGGCCCCCGCCGCACCTCGGCGATGAGCGCCTGGCCGTCGGTCTGGTTGATGCACACGACCGGGGTCTTCGGCTTCCGGCCGATCGAGTCCAGCGTCGGGGCTCCCCAGATCGACGTGCAGATCCCCTCGTGGATGTTCGTGCCCGGGTGGATGTAGATCTGCGCGAGGGCGCCCCGCCGCTCGAAGGCCTGTACGGGTCCCGGCATCGAGTAGCCTTCGGTCAGCACGATGCGGCCGGCAACGGGGTCGGCCCCGGAGCCCTGGCCGTGGGCGGCGTCAGGCGTGTCGAACAGCGTCGACGTGCCGGCCGCGTACCGTGACGGGATGTAACACACTTCGCCCTCGACGGCGTCACCCCCGGTGGAGCGTGCGAACGACGGCGGGCGAGCCCGGACGTCGCGTCTGCCCTCCGAGGTCAGAATCGTCAGCTCCGCCCGCTCCGGCAGGCTGATGTACAGGTCGGGCGCGTGGAGCGTGAACGGAATACCGAGTACCTTGAGGCGATCGACGATGTAATGCGCAGCCGCCTCCTCGTCGGCGGTACCCGACTCGCGCACGAGAGTGGCAAAGCGATCGATCAGCGCCCGAGGCTCCTCGAGGCGGATCGCCTCCCGTGCGCCGGCCTCGAGCGCCTCGTCCTTGAACAAGGGAGTAGTGATCGGCACAGTCAGTCCTCCCGCCGGCCGGAACCTGGCGCCCTGGGCGCAGGCCGGCCGGCGGCATCCATTATGTGGCTTCGCCGTCAACTCCCAACTACCAACTCCCACCTCCCAAAGGTCTGGGACGCTTGGGAGTTGGGAATTGGAAGTTGGGGATTGACGCCCTCGCTAGAACTCGACCCGCACCCCGAACTGAATCTGTCGCGGCGTATTCGCCTGCGACGTGATCACGCCGAAGTTCGCGGGGCTGTTGAAGTTCAGGCTCCCGTTCCCGTACTGCAGGGAGTTGAACACGTTGACGATCTCCGCCGTGAAGACCGCGTTGACCGAGCCGGCCAGCCGCGTGCGCTTGCCGATGGCCAGGTCCAGGTTCCAGCGCGGCAGACCGCGCAGGGTGTCACGCCCGGCGCGGGGGTCCTGGCTGACCTGCACACGCCGGAAGCGGTCGTAGACGGCCTCGGGGTCCTGGAACATGTTGATGCCGGTGCCGCCGGTGGCTGGGTTGCCGCTGGTGCCCACGCCGCCCGACCCGGTCACGCCTTCGAACGAGCCGGACGAGATGTCGCCGCCCACGCGGATCGCGCCGACGCACCCGCTGAAGACGAGCCCGCCGCCGTACACGCCCGAGCGCTGGCAGACGTTGAGCGGAATGCCGCTGGTCGCCGAGAAAATCCCAGCGACGTACCACCCGCCCGTCAGCCGATCCAGCGAGCCGCCGGAGCGGCCGAACGGCAGATCGTACACGGTGGTGAGGTTGAACACGTGCGTGCGGTCGAAGTCCGCGGCCCCCCAGTCGATGTCGAGGTCGAAGGCCGACGACGGCGCTGTGATACTGTTCTGGCGCCGACCCGACTGATCGCGCGCTTTCGACAACGTGTAGCTCGCGTTGAGCGTCAACCCGTTCGATGTCCGCCGCCGCACCACCGCGTAGAATGCCTGGTAGTACGAGCGCCCGCCGTCGCCCCTGGACCAGAGCGTCTGCATCTGCGTATTGCTGAGGGGCTCGCGCCCGCCGGCGATGCGGCGGGCGTTGACCTGCAGCCACAGCCCGCTCAGGTTGCCGTCGATGATCGCGGCGCTCTGCGCGGCGGCCAGCGACGCCGTCTGCCCCGAGCCGATCTGGTTCTCGAACCACGGCTGCGCGGTGACCGCGGCCGCGGGCACGCCGGACCTCAGCTGCTCGGCCAGCAGATCGTAGGCCTGCGCGAAGGTCTGGCCCGAACCGGTGTCGAGGTGGAAGAACGGTACGGAGCTGAGCACCGAGGCCTGCGGCAGTTCGCGCCCGAGCCGGAGCACCCACCCCGTCTCCAGGAACGTGCGCCAGGGCAGCTCGCGCTGGTAGCTGAAGTTGAAGCTGTGCGTGCGCCCGGTCTTGATCTTCGGGTCGGCGAAGGTCGCGACCGTCAGGCCCGATGGAATGATGGGGGACGTCGCGGCCTGGATCGAGGGGACCGGCGCGGGACCGTCGATTCCGATGCGGTACGCGCCAGTCGGGGCGCTTGCGGTGGCGTTGCATCCGGGGCCCGGCACGCCGTTCGCGTCGCAGCGCGGCGCGAGCACGCTCAGGTTCTCTCCATAGCCCATGCCCAGCGACAGGATATGACGGACGCTGTTGGTGCGGTCGAAGAGCAGTCCGTACCCGCCTCGAAGCACCGACCGGTCCCGCTTGAAGAGCGTGCCGAGCCACCCTGTCTCGTACGGCGGATTCCAGGTCGCCGCCAGGCGCGGCCCGAGGTTGGACCAGTCCACGTCGTAATACGCCCCGCGGTCGGTCGACGCCAGAGTCTGGAATCCCAGCGTCGGATTGTAGGGCTGTCCCGCTTCGGCCGCCCGCCTCGCGCGCTCGACGTACACGTCGCTGTTGAGGATCTCGCCCGAGGCCGTGTCGATGAGGAACGCGTAGCGGTCGAACTTTTCCTGCGGCGAGAGCTGGAACTGATAGCTCAGCCCGAGATTCAGCGTGAAGTTCGGTTTCACGCGCCAGGTGTCGTTCACGTAGAGCTCGAACGAGTCGGTCGTGGTCTGGAGGTCCTGTGGCGTGCCGAGCGGCAGCGGCTGCAGGTTGGTGTCGCGCATCGCGAGCACGCTGATATTGTCCACCAGGCCGAGCGACGCCGCGTAGAGCTGGGAGAAGCGGTTCACGTCGGCCGCCACGAGGCAGTTCGTGGTAACCGTGGCGCTGCAGGTCGGAGGACGGGAGCCGGTCGGAATCGTGACGAAGTTTCCCGTGGTGACGTTGCCGACCGGCGAGGTCAGCGACCCGGCGAGCTGCTCGTTGCGCAGGAAGTACCAATACTCCCGCCGCCACGTGCCGCCGAAGAGCAGCGTGTGCCGATCGCGGATCCAGGTCGAGTTGTTGATGAGCTGATAGTTGTGATCGTTGGCGACCTGCGACCGCGCCTGGGAGATCCCGACGTTGATCGGCTCGTCGACGCCGCCGATATCGAGCGCGACGTTGGTGCCGGGCACTTGCGGGAACGGGCTCACGCGCGTGAAGGCGAGATACGCCCGTACGAACGAGAACCGGGTCTCATTGAGGAATCTCGGCGTCACCTGGCCGGTGAGCCCCACCGCGGCGAGCCGCGGCTCGCGCGGCAGGTCCTCCGTGCCAACCGGGACGCCCGGGGTGTTGCCCGGCAGGATCCCGGCGATGTCGGCCTGCGCCGCTCCGGTCTCGCGGATGCTGCCGAACCGGTAGTTGGCGTCGGCGCGCCAGCTGGTGTTGAAGTTGTGATCCAGGCGCAGCACGTACGCGTCGCTGTTGAACGACGTGTCGGCGTCCGCTGTGAAGCCGATCGTATTGAAGTCGTCGCCCCGGCTCGGATCGTTCCCCGTCGGCATCATGTTCCACACGCTCGATACCACCGGGTTGAGGCCGATGCCACGCGGATCCAGCGCCCGCACGTTGTAGGTGTTCACGTTGCCCGCCGCATCGCGGAACCGCAGGAGGCCCGCCTTCAGGCTGTCGCTGGGGACCGTCCGCGAAACCTGCGTCGTCCGCGGAAACCGCCGGGCCTCGTAATTGGTGAAGAAGAACGTCTTGTCCTGGAAGATCGGCCCGCCCAGCGAGAACCCCAGGCGGTTGTCCTCAAGCGGCGCCTTGGGCTGCCCGAGCCGCTCGCGATCCCACGTGTTGGCGTTGAGCGCGTCGTCCTGCACGTACCAGTAGCCGGACCCGCGGTACGTGTTCGTGCCCCGCTTGGTCACGATGACGAACTGCGCGCCGCTCCCTCGCCCGAAGGTGGCGTTGGCGTTCGTGCTCGCCGCGCTGAACTCCTCGACGCTCTCGGCAGGCAGCGGCACCACCGCCGAGGGAAGCGATTCGAGGAAGTTGTCGCCCACTACGTTGTCCGAGACGTCCGCGCCGTCGAGCGTATAGGTGTTCTGGTCGGTCCGCGCCCCGGCCACCGAACCGGCCCGCGTGCGGTTGCTGTCGGCGCCGACATACGGAATCGCCAGCGGCTGGTTGAACTGGATCGACTCGATCGAACGGGTCGGATTGGGCAGGCGCAGCACGGTATCCTCACCCAGCGTGTTGACGACCGTCGAGTCGTTCTGCTGCAGGGCCACGGACGCGGTCGCGCTCACCTCCACCACCTCGCTCACCTGCCCCACGCCGAGCTTCAGGTCCACGGCCAGCGACTTGTTGACCTCGACGATGACCTCGGGAATGACCGTCTGCTGGAACCCCTCGAGCGTGGCGGTCAGGCGGTAGCGACCGGGCAGCACGCTGACGAACGAGTAGCGGCCCGACGCGGTTGACACCGTCTCCTGTGACGCGTTGGTGCGGAGATCGGTCAGCACGACGGTGACACCCGGCAGCACCAGGCCGGTGGCGTCGGTAATCGCCCCCGAGACGATGCCGGTCGTCGCTGTGGCGGTCTGCGCGGCCGCAGGCGCACCGGCTGCCAGCAGCGCCGATAACGCGGCCGCCACCACCACACCTGACCGGCACGCCCGGCTGCGGGCCGGTCCCGGCGGCGCCTTGCACGACCGTCGTGCGCGATGAAACTCTCCGTCGGTCCGTGGTTGAAGCTGCGTGGCCTTCATCGTGTGCCCCCTCCTGGACATACATGGCTGGCCGCCGGCCAGCCGGCGCGTTTCACCCCGAGACTTGGTTCTGCACTGTTACTTCTGAGAGCGTGTGAATGAATCGCCTCCACTGGAAACTTGCAGCGCGAGCGAGCGCGGCGACGCGAG
>DATIEW010000645.1:0-3605 GCA_035455585.1 Vicinamibacterales bacterium
CGGTCGACGTACCGGGTCACCGTAGCCGTCGTCGTGATCGGTCGGCGGTCGAAGCGGCCATAGTACGGCGTATTGACGGAGTAGAACCCGGTGAGGATGTCGTAGCGCGGCGGCGGGCCGGCCGTGGTGTTCGGCGACGTGGGATCCAGGGGGAAGTAGCCGTCGTATCCGCCGTGCCTCACCTCCACGAGCGTGCTCGCGTTCGCGGTCCACGTCAGCCGCACGTTCCAGTTGGTTTCCGGCGACGGCTCGACTATGGTGGTTTCGGCGGGCCGGAATCGTCCGGCGCCGCGTCCGGTCACATCGAACTTGTCGGCCTCGACGAATCCCTCGAGACGGACGGCCGCCGACGGGGCCCAGTTGATCTTCGTGATGAACCGCGGATTGTCTTCGGTTCTGGCGATGTCGGCGCCGGCGGGAATGCGGTTCTCGCGAAGAAACTGGAAGCCCGAGAAGAACCACAGTTTGTCCCGGACGATTGGCCCGCCGACCTGCGCGGTGCTGTCGAACCAGCTCTCGATCTTCTCCGGGGCGAACTCCTCCCGCAGCTCCTCTGGAAGCGATGACGTGTTCGATCCAACCCAGTTGGGTCTGACCGTCCAGTACTCGAAGAGCCCGGAAAAGCGGTTGCTGCCCGATCGTATGATGCTGTTCGCGGCCAGCCCCGTGAACTCGCCGTACTCGGCGTTGGCGCCGAGCGCCACGATCTGAACTTCCTGCACCCAGTTGTAGTTGAAGAACGCCCAAGGCGTGCCGCCCTCCGGGTCGCTCACGTCGACGCCGTCCATCAGCAGCGCGTTCGAGTCCGTTTCACCGCCGAAGGCAGAACTCTCGGATACGCCGGGCACCGCATTGATGATGTCCGGCTGGAACCGGCCTGTCGGCAGGTTCTGAAGCAGGTAGGTATCAACGTTCACGGGGGACCCGGAGCTCTTGACATCGACGGTCGATACCTCGCCCACGACCGTGACCGTCTCCGAGAGCGCCGCGACCTGCATCTGGATGTCGGCCGTGATCGTCTCTCCGACCGGCACGCGGATGTCCGTCCGGCGGAGGGTCTTGAAACCGTCGAGGGTTGCCGTGACTTCGTACACGCCGGGCAGCACAGCGGGGAATCGATAGGTCCCCGTCGCGTCCGTTACGGCGGTGACGGCGCCACCAATCAGACTCGGGCTGGAGGCAGTGACGGTCACGCCCGGCAGCACGGCACCAGTATCGTCGGTGACCGTCCCCGTTAGAGTCGAGTTCTGCCTGCCCTGCGCCCACGCGGCCCCCGGACTGGCCGCGACGGCCGCAAGGATGAGCGCCAGGACGGCGCCCGTTCTCCACGCCATGGGCATCCTCCTTGGGATAGGGGAAATAGGAAGGAATCGGATTCGCAGCATCAGAGTTGCCGTCGACAGGTATGCAAGCTCGAAACCTTGCGGAGGTCACTGCCTGGATGTCTTCGTTGGCTCTTCTAACCCATGCAAGGATAGACTGTTTCGTGGGGTTGTCAAACCTGGTCTCGGGGTGATGGCCCGCACCGAATCCAACTGCATGGATGACGGCTGCAAACTAATGGAGTTGGTGCCCGACGGATCTCTGGCAGTGACGCGGCGTACGTTGACTCGGCCCGCCCAATGGTTGAGTATGATTCTGCTGCTGCTCGCGACCGCAGCAGCATGTACGTCAGCTTCTCCGCCGGTCCCACCATTCACCCCACCGCACGTCCTGCTCATCACAATCGACACCCTCCGGGCGGATCGCGTGGCATCTGAGGGACCGTTCGCCGAACTCACCCCGAACCTGCGGGCGCTCGCGGCGCGCGGCGTGCGATTCACGGATGCGACGGCGCACGCCCCGTTGACGTTTCCCTCGCACGTGTCGATTCACACGGGGCTCCTGCCCTCCGAACACGGTGCGCGGGACAACGGCAGCTACGTGCTCGAAGACAGCGCCCGCACGATGGCCGAGCGGCTGCGCGACAGAGGCTATACGACGGGCGCGTTCGTGGCGAGCTTCGTGCTCTCGAGAAGCTTCGGCCTGGCGCAGGGGTTCGAGGAATACGTCGATCGTTTCGATCCCTCCGGCTCGCGCTATACCTTCGCTGAGCTCCAGCGGCGCGGATCCGAGGTGGCGGGGGACGCGGCGGCCTGGCTGGTCAGGGTCCGGGCCGAGCGGCGGCCGATCTTTCTCTGGCTGCATCTGTACGATCCCCACGCGCCCTACGATGCCCCGGCCGCCTTCGCCAGTCGTTGGCCGGATCAGCCGTACAACGCCGAGGTGGCGGCATCAGACTGGGCTGTCGGCTACCTGCTCCAGGAGGCCGGTGACGAATTCCTCGAGAATACTCTGGTTGTTGTCACCTCCGACCACGGAGAGAGTCTCGGCGAGCACGGCGAGCCGGAGCACGGGATCTTTCTGTACGACGCGACGATGAAGGTGCCGCTGATCATTGCCGGGCCCGGGTTTCCCACCGGGGCCATCGTGACGGAGCAGGTACGTCATATCGATCTCCTGCCGACCGTGCTGGAGCTGGTCGCGGGCCGTAGAGAGGCTGTGGACGCGCAGCTGAGCGGCGAGAGCCTCGTGCCGCTCCTGAAGGGCGAACGCCGGGACAAGGTTCCGCCTTCATACTCGGAGAGCTGGTACCAGCAGCTGCATTTCGGCTGGAGCGAGCTGCGTGCAGTCCGAACGGGGGACTGGAAGTACATCGCCGCGCCGCGCCGCGAGCTGTACGACCTGACGAGCGACGCGGGGGAACTGACCGACGTCAGCGGAGCTCGCGGCAACGTGGCCGGGGGACTCCAGGCGGAAGTCGATCGCCTGGGCAAGCCGGCCGCGGCGGGGGTTGCCTCCGAGCGGCCCGTGGACTCGGCTACGGCGGAGCGACTGCAGAGTCTGGGATACGTAGGCGGCGGCCCTGGCGCCGCGGGGAGCAGCGGCCACGGAGACGATCCCAAGGACCGGATGCCGGACTATGTGCGCTTCGTGGGGCAATTCTACGAGGCGCTCGACCATCTCGAACGCGGCGCGTTCGAGGGTGCCACTCGTGGGTTCCGCGCCCTGGCCCGTGAGTTCCCGTTCAGCTTCGAGGCTCACCAGTTTCTCGGGCGGTCGCTGGCGGCGAGCGGCCGCCGTGCGGAAGCGTTGGAGGAATACGAGCTGGCCATCGGTCTCAATCCGCGGTTCGCGGCCATCCACTTCGATGCCGCGCGCGTCGAGGCGGCGCTCGGCCGCTTCCCGGCGGCGCGCGACCGGGTGCGGGCGGGCCTCGAGCTCGAGCCGGACTCCTTCTACGGCCACTTCGTCAGCGGTCTCGTCGAGCAGGCAGCAGGGAATCCCGCAGGGGCCCTGGCCGGTTTCGAACGCGCCGTTGCGCTCAACGAGGGGATGGCGCCGGCGCACTTCGAGCTCGGCGCGCTGGCCGAGTCCGCAGGCAATCGCGACGATGCGCTGCGGCATTACAGACGCGCTGCCGAATCCGACGTCACGTTCCAGGCGGCGAGAGCTGCCGTCGAGCGCCTCAGCCCCGTGGCACCGCGCAAGTCTCCGGGGCGGCCTCGATGACGCGGCGGAAGGAGCAACGCGTCGAAGTGCGGCAGGCCCGTCTCCCGGGTGGA
>DATIEW010000646.1:0-3438 GCA_035455585.1 Vicinamibacterales bacterium
ATCGGCGTCGGGCTGGCGCCGAGCGCCTTGCCGAGGAACTGCCAGGCGTCGGTGCCGGGCATCCGCAGCTTGACGCCATCGAGGTCGGCGGGCGTCATGATCTTCTTGTCGCCGCGCAGGTTGACGTGGCGGCGGCCGAGATACATCACGGTCAACAGCTTGACGCCGAGCTCGTCCTCGACCTTCTGCTTGAACGGGTCCATCAACTCGGAGTTGAACACGGCGACCTGGTGCGCCGCGTCGCGGTGCAGGTAGCCGGCAGTGAAGATCGAGAACTCCGGGAAGAATACCGCGAGCTCCTGGGCCGACGTGATCGACATCTCGAGGTTGCCGCGGGCGATCGCCTCGAGCTCGGTGCCCTGCTTGAACAGCGAGGCGTTCCAGTGCCCCTCGAAGTTCGCGAAGTCGGCGACCGCCGGGGCGAAGACCTCCGTCAGCGCGACGGCGCGCTGGTCCGTGGCGGACGCCGGAGACGAGAGCCGGAGGGTGATCTTGTCCTGAGCGACGGCGCTCGAAGCGAGAGCGGCGGCGGATGCGAGAGCGGCACCGACGAGAATCGCTCGACGCGCAAGAGACTTCGGCATGACATTGGCCTCCCGTGTTTGACGTCTGACCATAGGGACGGATCGCCCCTCAACTCCTCCCACAGTTCGAAGAGAGGATACATGGTCGACGATCGACTGCGAATACATGATCCAGTATCGATCGTCAATATCGTCATCGTTTATTCAGCAAAGATTGATCTTTCAACAGACTTACGCTAGAACTCGAAAGAGAAGCGATTATGACGCGAAGGAGGGACGCGCGAGCAGACCTCAGTCAGCGGGCCGGCTGCCGACGCCGTCGCCGGACATGCAGGCTGATCCGCGCCGTCGGCCCGTGAAAACTCCAGGTGAGCCATGAGCGAGGGCACGCTTTTCGCCTGACCCAAACCAGAACCCCAACGATCGGAGGCCGGATCGGATCCGCCCATGTCCAAGCTCGTCTACGTCCTGAACGGTCCCAACCTCAACCTGCTCGGCAAGCGTCAACCCCACATCTACGGCCACGACACGCTCGCCGACGTCGAGGCTGCCTGTCGCCACGTAGCCGAGGAGTTCGGCCTCGAGCTTCGCTTCCTCCAGTCCAACGCCGAGCACCAGATGATCGACTGGATCCACGAGGCGCGCGAGACCGCGGCCGGCATCGTCATCAACCCGGCCGCCTTCACCCACACCTCAGTGGCGATCCTCGATGCGCTCAATACCTTCGAGGCGCCGGTGTTCGAGGTGCACATCTCGAACGTCCACAAGCGCGAGCCGTTTCGCCATCATTCCTACGTCTCGCTCCGGGCGGACGGGGTGATCGCGGGATTCGGCATCCAGGGCTACGCGCTTGCGCTGCGTCGCCTCGGCACGCTGATCGCGGCGAAGAAGAGCAAGTGAGCGCGCATTCGAGACGGAGGTAGAGCCATGACCGAAGCCGTGCGGATCGCGGTCGCCGGCGCCGGGCTCATCGGCAAACGGCACGTGGAGGCGATCGCAGCCGCGAAAGGCGCGGCGCTCGCCTGCATCGTCGACCCCGCCGAGGCGGCGCGCACGTACGCCGAAGGGCTCGGCGCCATCTGGTATCCGACGCTTGCCGCCATGTTCGAAGCCAAGGCGGCAGACGGCGTGATCCTGGCGACGCCGAACCAGATGCATGTGGAGAACGGCATCGAGTGCGTCGCAGCCGGCGTGCCCGCGCTCGTCGAGAAGCCGGTCGCGATCGACGTCGCCGGCGCCGAGAAGCTGGTGGCGGCGGGCGAGGCGGCGGGCCTGCCGCTGCTCGTCGGCCACCACCGGCGTCACAATCAGCTGGTCCAGAGAGCACAGGAGGTGATCCGGGGCGGCGCGCTCGGCACCATCGTCGCCGTGCACGCCATGTGCTGGTTCTACAAGCCTGACGACTACTTCGACGTCGCTTGGCGGCGCCAGCCCGGCGCGGGACCCGTGTTCCTCAACCTGATTCACGACATCGATCTCCTGCGCTGCCTGTGCGGCGAGATCGAGACCTTGCAGGCGCTGGAGTCCTCCGCCGTGCGCGCGAACCCGGTGGAGGATACCGCGGCGATCCTGCTGCGCTTCGCCAGCGGCGCGCTCGGCACGATCAGCGTCACCGACACGATCGTCGCGCCCTGGAGCTGGGAGATGACGGCACGGGAGAACCCCGCCTACCCGGCTACGGGCGAGTCCTGCTACCAGATCGGCGGCACCCACGGATCGCTGGAGCTGCCGAGCCTGCGGCTGTGGCGCAACCGCGACCGGCGAAGCTGGTGGGAGCCGATCGACGCGACCGTCCTGCCGTTCGGCTTCGAGGATCCGCTGGTCCGCCAGGTGCGCCAGTTCGCCGCGGTGATCCGCGGCGAGGAGGCGCCGCTGGCGCCGGCGCGCGAAGGGCTCGAGACGCTGCGGGTGATCGAGGCGGTGAAGCGGTCGGCGCGATCCGGCGAGATCGTGCGCCTCAAATAATCGATGATATAAACCTGAGGCACCGAGGCGGCGCGTCATGCGGCGCGGCGTTCACGGGGTCGGACCGGGACGGGGGAGATGTTGATCCGCACTCATGAGGACGTGACCCCTGCCGTCCTGAAGGTCATGGAGCAGACCAATGACCCGCGGCTGCGCGAGATCATGGTTTCGCTGGTGAAGCACCTCCATGGCTTCGTGCGCGAGGTCCGGCTGACCGAGGAGGAGTTCCGCGACGCGACCGCGATCCTGAACGAGCTCGGTCAGTCCAGCTCCGATACCCACAACGAGCCGGTGCTGATGGCGGGCTCGCTCGGCGTCTCCTCGCTGGTCTGCCTCCTGAACAACGGCGGTAACGGCGCGACCGAGACCACTCAGAACCTGCTCGGGCCGTTCTGGCGGATGGACTCGCCGCGGGTCGAGAACGGCGGCACGATCATCCGCTCCGACACGCCGGGCGTACCCATGTGCGTGAGCTTCCGCATCGTCGACAGGGCCGGGAACCCGGTCGCGGGGGCCGAGGTGGACATCTGGCATTCGTCCCCGGTCGGGCTCTACGAGAACCAGGACGAGACGCAGGCGGACTTCAACCTGCGCGGCAAGTTCACCACCGACTCCGACGGCCGGCTGTGGTTCCGCTCGGTGCGGCCGGCCGGATACCCGATCCCGACCGACACGGTGGTGGGGCGGCTCCTGAGGGCGCAGAACCGGCTCCCCTACCGTCCCGCGCACATCCATGCGCTGGCCTTCAAGGAAGGCTTCAAGACCCTGATCACCCAGATCTATTCGGACGACGACGAGCGGCTGGAGTCGGACGTGCAGTTCGGCGTGACCGCGGCGCTGACCGGCACTTACATGCGCCACGAGGAGCCGCACCCCGAGCATCCGGAGGTCGGCGCGCCCTGGTACTCGCTCGACCACACGCTGGTGATGGAGCCCGGCGTAGCCAAGC
>DATIEW010000647.1:0-3542 GCA_035455585.1 Vicinamibacterales bacterium
TGGCGGCGATCGCGGTTCACGAGAGGGCGAGCGCGTCGGGGCGCGGTGCCGAGGTGAAGCTCGATGACTGAGTCAGGGGGCCGCACGGTCGCCGGGGAGCAGGAACCGTTCGTCGACGGCGGTGGTGGCGTGGGCCCGAACGTCGTTCATGCCGATAGGAGAGTCCGATGAAATGGATCACCCGCGAACGCGCGCGTGTCGACCGCATCGCCTGTCCGTGGCTCATCACCAGGTTCATCGATCCACGTCCGGCGTTCCTCTTCGTCCCGGCCGGTGAGGTGCTGACGGAGGCGAAGCGTCAGAGCGCGATCCCGTACGACATCCCGAACGTCGAGCTCGGGCACCACGGCGCGAAGTGCTCGTTCGATGCCTTCATCGAACGCTACGAGCTCGCCGATCCTGGGCTCGGCCTGTTCGCGCCGATCGTGCGCGGCGCCGACACGGAAGACCGTGGCCTCAGGCCCGAGTCGGCAGGGCTGTATGCCGCGGCGACCGGCTTTCAGGCCACCAGCCGGGACGACTTCGACAACATGGCGCGGCAGTTCCCGATGTACGACGCGCTCTATGCGTACTGTCGGGCGCAAGCGCGGGACACACCGCCGGCCCGGGTCCTGTTCGTGTGCCTCCACGGCGCGGCGAAGAGTGTCGTGGCGGCCGCGCACTTCCGTCGCGTGGCGTCGGATCGCGGACTCGACGTCGATGCCGTCGCAGCCGGCACCGAACCCGACGCGGAGCTTACGCCGGCGGCGGTGAAGGGCCTGACGGGGGACGGCTTGCCGGTGCGGCCGGCCCGGCCGCGGCCCGTGACGCTGTACGACCTGGACAACGCCGCCCGCGTGGTGAGCTTCGGCTGCGACCTGACGCCAGCGAAGGGCCAGGCGGTCGACCAGTGGGACGTCCCCGCCATCAGCGATGGGTATGAGGCAGCCCGGGACCGGATCGTGCGGAACGTCGAGCGGCTCGTGGCCGAGCTTGCGAAAGGACGTTGACGTGGCGCTCCGCCATCTGGGCTTCATCGACCTGCCCGCGCACGTGAAGGATGGTGGATTCGATCATGCGGCAGTCCACGAGCCGACGGGCCGGATCTACGTCGCCCACACCGCCAACGACGCGATCGACGTGATCGACGTGGAAGCGGGGAAATACATCGGATCCATCCCCGGGCTGCCTGCGGTGGCGGGGGCCCTGGTGTCCGCGTCGTGGGATTTCGTGTTCACCTCGAATCGCGGCGAGGACACGGTCGGCATCTTCCGGCCCGATGACATCAGGTCGATCGAGAAGATCGGCGTCGGGGTCCGGCCGAATGGCCTGGGCTATGATGCCGAACGCGGGCAGCTCCTGGTCGCCCACGTCGGAGATCCCGCCCAGCCGGGGTCCTGCACGGTGTCCATCGTCGATGTTCGCACGCGGAAGCGGACGGCCGACATCGCCGTTGCCGGCCGGACCCGCTGGGCAGTCCACGACCCGGTTGCCGAGGCGTTTCACGTCAACATCGCCGATCCACCGCAGATCGTCGTGGTCGGCGTCGCCGGCCATTCGGCCGGGATCCGGCGCGTTGTGCCGGTGCCTCACGCCGGTCCGCACGGCCTGGACGTCGACGTTGCGCGCCGTCGGCTGTTCTGTGCCTGCGATGCGAGGGTGCTGCTCGAGGTGCATGCGGATCGCGGCGACGTGCTCGCCGCCGAAGCCATCGCCGGCGTCCCCGACGTCGTCTTCTACAACGCCGCGCTGGGCCGCGTCTACGTCGCCATCGGCGATCCCGGAGTGATCGAGGTATTCGACACACTGGCCTTGCGGCGGCACCAGACGATCACGACCGAGGCGGGCGCGCACACGCTGTCGTTCGACGCCGCGCGCAACATCGTGTGTGCCTTTCTCCCGGCCAGCCATCGCGCGGCCGTGTACCGGGACGAGGCCTAACCGCGCCTGCGCGCGCCGGTGTTGGTGAGGAGGAACGAGTGATGGCAGTGACAATGCCGCTCACGGCTCGGCGCGTGGGCCTCGGGCAGTTCGTGCGGTACTTCCTGTATCTCGGGAGTCTGGGATTCGGCGGGCCGGTCGCGCTGGCCGGATTCATGCACCGGGACCTGGTCGAGAAGGAGCGGTGGGTCGCCGAGGAGGAGTACCGGCTGGCGCTGGCACTCGCGCAGATCATGCCCGGCCCGCTCGCCGCGCAGCTGGCGATCGCGCTGGGCTACTTCCAGCACGGGATCCTCGGGGCCACCGCGGTCGGACTCGCGTTCGTCGTGCCCTCGTTCCTGATGGTCGTCGGCATCTCGCTGGCCTACGTGCAGTTCGGGGGGCTGTGGTGGATGCAGGCGCTCTTCTACGGGATCGGCGCCGCCGTCATCGCCATCATCGCGATCGCCGCCTACCGGCTCTCGCGCTCGACGAACAAGCGCGACCCCTTGCTGTGGGGGATCTTCGGAGTGCTGGGCGTCGTCACGGTGCTGGCGCAGGCGGAGCTGGCCGAGTTCTTCGTGCTGGCCGGCCTGACCGTGCTGTTCGTGCGGGTTCGCCCGGGGCGCCGCCAGGGGCTGCTGGCGGGCGTCGGCGGCCTGGGCGTGGTGGCCGCGATCTGGCTGATCGAGCGATGGTTCATCACCATCGGCTCGGGTCACGAGCATGTCCTGTTGCAGATCCTGCTGTTCTTCACGAAAGCGGGCGCATTCGTGTTTGGCAGCGGCCTGGCGATCGTTCCGTTCCTCCAGCAGGGCGTCGTGGAGCAGTTCGGCTGGCTGGCCGACCATCAGTTCCTGGACGCGGTCGCGGTGGCGATGATCACGCCGGGCCCCGTCGTCATCACCGTGGTGTTCATTGGATTTCTGGTGGCGGGCTTCGTGGGCGCGGTCGCGGCGGCCGTGGGCATCTTCCTCCCCGTGTACGTCTTCACCGTGGTGCCGGCGCCGTGGTTCAGCCGCAACCGCGACAACGTCCAGCTGAAGGCGTTCGTGCAGGGTGCGACCGCGGCCGCGACAGGCGCGTTGAGCGGCGCGGTCGTGGTGCTGGCGACGCGCGCGATCTACGACATCCCGACGGCTGGCATTGCGCTGGCTACGCTGGCAATCCTGTGGCGGTACAGGATGCCGGAACCGATCGTCGTCCTGGCCGCCGCGTCGGCTGGTCTCGTGATCTGGCTCGCCCGGGGCGGATGACGCTCGAAACGCGGCGGCGAATGCCCAGTGGTGGCTGGCGCTGGCCCCCTTCGCAGTGTGGTCGGGCGCGGCCTACGCGCTGGAGGATGCGCCGTGGACGCTCCTGAGAAACCGAAGGGCAGGCGATCTTCGTCGACCCGGCTGGCCGACTCGTCATGGTCCATATCGCCGTTGGAAGGCAGGGATACGATCCGGACAGCCACGCCGAGATGAGTGCGTTGTGGCGAGGCATCGGGCGGCCGGTCGCTCGTTGATCTCCGTTATCGGCGTGAGCGCGAGGTGTGGATCCCGGCGCCGCTGCCCGTGGCGGAGCGTCGCTTGGGCCGGCGGACGGCCCTGACCTTGCCGCTTCTTCCTCCTCCGCAGAAGAACAGATCGCCGCCATCG
>DATIEW010000648.1:0-4206 GCA_035455585.1 Vicinamibacterales bacterium
CGAGCGAGGCCGCCCGGCAGGGACGCGACTTCGTCAAACGGCAGCGCGATACGCTGTCGTCGGCCGTCGAGCGCGGTCGCGAGGCGTACCAGCAGGCGCGTGGTGCCAACCCGCCGGCAGCCCGCCCGGGATCCGCGGGGGGCGGAGAGAACCGGTGAGCTGGAGCGAGACCTTCCTCGCAGTGATCGCGGGGGCGACGCTCGTCATGGCCCTCATCCAGGTCGGCGCGATCGTCGCCGTCGCGCGGCTCTCGCGACAGGCGCGGCAGACCGTGAGCACCGTCCAGCAGGACCTGCGCCCGCTCATCGGCAGGGTGACGGCCATCGCCGACGAGGCGGCGCGCACGGCGACCCTCGCTACTGCGCAGGCGCAGAAGGTCGATCGGCTCGTGACCGATTTGTCCACGCGCGTCGATGAAACGGCGGCGATCGTCCAGCAGGCGATTATCATCCCGGCGCGCGAGGGCTTCGCCATCGTCGCCGGAGTGAAAGCCGGTTTCAGAGCGCTGCGGCGCCGGCGGGACATGCGCCTGCGACACGGACGCCACGCCGAGGAGGAGGATCCGCTCTTCATCGGGTAGCAGGATGGGCTCCGGCGCCGGCCTCGGCCCGCTGCCCTTCCCGGACCGGCCCGGACGATCGCTCCGGGCTGCCCGCGGTTCGCGGCGATTGACGGCTGGCGGGCTCGGGTGGTAGAAGACATCACACGGCCCGCCTGAGGTCGCCCATGATGAGGAACCTGCTCGTGTCCCGCCGCTTCCACGCGGTGGCTGTTGTCCCGTGTCTTGCAGTCCTGGGCATGCTGCAGCCGACCACCGCGGCGTGGGCGCAGCCGACGTCGTCGGCGGCGGCGGTGAAGGAACTGGCCCAGGCGCTCGACGCCGCGAAGCTGGACAGCATCGCTGCGCCCGATCCCGAGGAGGAAGGCCGGTTCGTCGCGGCGCTCTACTTCCCGGGCGCGCAGCTCCTGGTCGTCTCCGCGAAGTACGCGGCTCCCACGCTGCTGGTGGAGAAAATCAAGAAAGGGCAGTACCGCGACATCTACATCGACCTCAACTCTGCCTTCGTCGCGGGCACGAAGATCTTCGTCATCGATCAGAGCGCCGACGGGCTCATGGTGAGACCCGGCGACAACCAGGCGCCCGATTCGTACGAGAACGGCGACGAGCAGCTCTCATTCGACGGGGAGTGGCGAAAGGCGAAGATGAGCGAGGACCAATACATGAAGGCGTTCGCCGACGCCGATCACCGGTACGCGAAGATCCTGGCGCTCTTGACGGCGCAGGCGCGCGAGAAGGCGAGTGTCGAAGTTGGTGGGCGCTAGTGGATTCGAACCACTGACCCCCGCCGTGTGAAGGCGATGCTCTACCGCTGAGCCAAGCGCCCAACCTCTCTGGAAGAACCTTCAGTCTATCCCAATCGTCGCCGCCGCCGCAACGCGTCCGCCGTCCCTACCACTTCGTGTTGCGTTCGGGGAGCCGCCGCTCCGACGGCCCGTCGTACAGGTGATCTTTCGGATCGATCTGCCGCATGGGCGCGTGGCGTCCGCGTTCCTCCTCGGCGTGCGCGGCGATCCCGGGCACGCGCGAGATGATGAACAGCGCGTTGGCGATCGCCGGCTCGATTCCCAGGTCGCCGCAGACGGCGGCAATGGCGCCGTCGATGTTGACCGGGCAGATGCGGCCGTCCGCGTCGGGCCGCTCGTTCAGCACGACCTCGATCGCGCGGATCATCTGCACGTGCGCCCCTTCGACCTCCAGTTCGAGCGCCATCTGGAACAGCCGCGCCGCCCGGGGGTCGCGCGTGTGGTACCGGTGGCCGAAGCCGGGCGGCGTCTCCCCCCTTTCCAGGTACGGCTGGAGGACCCGCGACGCCGCCTGGCCGTAGGCGCCGCCGCCCCTCACGAGGTCGAGCCCCGCGTCCAGGAACTGCATGCAGCTCTCGATGTCCTCGCCGTGATGGCGCCCGAAGCCGAGGACGCCCGCCGCGACGCAGGCCCGGAGGGTCGCCCCGGTTGTCGCCGTGTTCCGGGCCGCGAGCGTCGATGGCGGCGTGGCGCCGTGGTCGATGGAGGACACGAGCATCGCCTCCATCAGGCTGCCAATCCCCGGCGACGGCACGTCACCCATCAGGAGCAGGTAGATGGACTCGCCGAAGGTCAGGCGGCCCATCATCTCGTCGAGCGGATAGCCTCGAATGAGGATCTTGTTGGGCTCGATACACGTCAGGGAAGTCCGCCACTTGCCCTCGCTGGTTCGGCGCGGTGATCGGCGCTCCGACGGTACCAGCTCGTCTGCTTCGCCGATTCGGTGGCCCTTCATGGTGTTGCCTCTCGAATAACGCGGGGATCGGAGATCACCCGCGGCCGGGGTGCGCCGGCGGGTCCCCGATCTCAGGTACCGTACAGCCTGTCGCCGAAGTCTCCAAGCCCGGGCACGATGAACTTCCTGGAGTTCAGCCCGCGATCGACGGCCGGCGTGTAGATGTGCACGCCGGGATGATGCCGCTCGACCAGAGCGATCCCCTCCGGAGCCGCAACGATGCAGATCATGCGGACGGTGTCCGCCCCGGCCTGCCGCAGGAGGTCGAGCGCGGCGACGGCACTGCCGCCAGTGGCGAGCATCGGGTCGATCATCAGGACGAAGCTCCTGCTCAGGTCGTCCGGCAGATTCGAATAATACCGGGAGGCGACGGCCGTCAGCTCGTCCCGCTGCAGGCCGATGTGCCCGACCCGCGCCGACGGAATCAGCTCCAGGACCGCGTCCAGCATGCCGAGGCCCGCGCGAAGCACCGGTACGACGACCACCTGCCCGTCGATCCGGCGTCCCTCGGCGGGGCCGAGGGGCGTGTCGAGGCGCACGGGAGTCTCCGGCACGTCGCGCGTGGCTTCGGCGGCCAGCAGCAGGCTGATGCGCAACGCCATCCGGCGGAACAGCTCGGGCGGCGTCGCGGCGTTGCGCAGCGTCGCAAGCGCGTCGTGAACCAGGGGGTGCTCGACGACGTGGACTGGCACGCGTTCACTATACCGAAGAATGGGCAAGGGGCAATGGGCAAGGGGCAATGGGCGATGGGCAATGGGCGATGGGCAAGGGGCAATGGGCAAGGGGCAATGGGCGATCGCGAGGCGTGAGGCAACGAAGGGCACGAAGCCGAAGCTGATAGAATTCCGTGACTCATGCTCTCGCGCATCTGGCTCCTGCTCGCATCGGCAAGCGTGGTGGTGTCCGCCTGGCAGCCGCCTCGCAGGGAGGTGTCGCTCATCATCGCCGGCGGCACGGTCGTCACCATGGACGCGGCCGGCACGGTCGTCGCGCCGGGCGCCGTCGCCATCGACGGACGCGATATCGTCGAGGTCGGAACGGCGGACGGGATCCTGGCCAGGTACTCCGCGCGCGAATCGATCGACGCCGCCGGGCAGGTCGTCATGCCCGGGCTCGTCAATACCCATACGCACGCGCCGATGGTCCTCTACCGCGGGCTCGCCGACGACCTGGGCCTGATGGACTGGCTGCACAAGTACGTGTTTCCGGCGGAAGCCAGCACCGTGAGCCCCGAGTTCGTACGCGCCGGGACGCGCCTGGCCGCGCTCGAGATGCTCCGGTCGGGGACGACGACGTACGCGGACATGTACTATTTCGAGGCGGAAATCGCCAGGGCGACCAGGGAAGCCGGGCTGCGCGGCGTGCTGGGGCAGACCATCATCGAGCTTCCGGTGGCCGACGCGAAGACGCCGGCGGAAGGGATCGCCCGGGCGACGGCGTTCATCCGGCAATGGGCCGGCGACGACCTGATCGTGCCCGCCATCGCGCCCCATGCGATGTACACGCTGGACACCTCGACGTTGAAGGCGGTCCGCGCCGTGGCGGACCGGGAGCGGGCCCCTGTGATCATCCACCTGGCCGAATCGCGGGACGAGGTGCGTATCGCTCGTGAACGGTACAGGACGACGCCGGTGCAGTACCTCGACTCCATCGGATTCTGGGGTCCCCGCACGATCGCGGCCCACGGCGTGTGGCTCACGCCGGCCGATATCCGCGTGCTGTCGCGCCGGCGGGTCGGCGTGGCCCACAATCCCGAAAGCAACATGAAGCTGGCCAGCGGCACGGCGCCGGTCGTCAAGTATCTATCTGCCAACGTCGCGCTCGGCCTCGGTACTGACGGCGCGGCCAGCAACAACGACCTGGACATGTTCGAAGCGATGCGACAG
>DATIEW010000649.1:0-2915 GCA_035455585.1 Vicinamibacterales bacterium
GGCGGTCGCCCGCCGGCCTGCGGCCGGCCGCGCGAAGCGCGGGCGACCGACACGACCGCCGAACGACAACTCGGTGGTTCCTGTCCTCTTCTCCTGACCTCTTGATCTCCTGTTCTACACTCCTCTTCTCCTGACCTCCTGTTGCCCTTCGTGTTCTGTCGAATTGAACTCAACATGCGCGCCGCGCGGGCAGCGGGCTGCTCGCCAGCCGGTCGATGAAGTCGCGCATCCAGACCGGTTCGGGTTGTTGCCTGACGCGCACGGCCGTCCACGTGCGGTAGACCCCGCGCGGCGTGATGCGAACGGCTCGAACAGTGCCGGACGCCAGCGCGGAGCCAACCGTCCAGCGCGCGAGGACGCCGACGCCCAGACCTGCCGCGGCGAGCTCCACGATGGCCTCGGTCAGCGGGACCTGGGACACGCGCGCCGGCTCCACCCCGGCCGGCTTCAGAACCCGCGTGAACGTGAAGCTGTGATTGCGGTCGGCGGAGTAGACGATGAGATGCTCGGCCGCGAACGCCTCGGGTTGGATCGACCGCCGCGACGCCCACGGATGCGAGGGGGCGACGACTGCGACGAGCTCGTCCTTGAAGAGCTTCGTTCCGTGCAGGCGCCGGTCGCGGACCTCGTCGGTGACGATCGCCAGGTCGATCTCGCCGGCGAGCAAAGCGGCGATCGGCCTCGACGTGGCTTCCGCCTGAATCCGCACGTCCACGCGCGGATGCACGGCCTGGAACTCCCTCAAGAGCGGCGGCAGCCACTGATACCCGGTGTTGCACTGCGTGCAGAACCGCAGCACCCCGCCGCCGCCGTTGGCCATCGCGCGCAGATCGTCCTCCGCGCGCGCCAGCTCGTCGAGCACGCGGCGCGCCGACTGGAGCGCCCGCTCGCCGGCAGACGTCAGCACCATGCGGCGGCCGAGTCGATGGAAGAACTGGAGGTCGAGGCGCGATTCGATGTCGCGCAGCTGGTGGCTCAGCGCCGACTGCGTGAGGTGCAGCCGTTCCGCGGCACGGGTGACGCTGCCCGCGGCAGCGATCGCATCCACGAGCGCCAGGTGGCGAACCTCGAGCAGGATGGGCATGCTCCCATTATCCTCTGCACACGCCCTCTCTTCTCCATTGCCGAGTTGTCGTTTTCCAGGTATCGTTCACCACCGTGTATCATCGAGCGTCCGTGCACCGCCGCCAGACGCAGCCCGATTCCGGCTCCACGAATTCGCACCTTGCCCGTCCCCTGAATGACCGCACGCGCTGATGGATGACCTGGAACAGACACTGAGCCGTCTCACCCTGGCGCCGTACATCGTCAAGGCGATGGCGCTCATCGGCGTCCAGCGGCGGGGCGGGAGCAACATGTTCCGCCACCAGCTGAGCACCATGGCAATCCTGCTCGACTACAAGATCGTCGACCCGGTGCTGCTCAAGGCGGCGGTGATTCACGACCTTTTCGAGGATGCCCCCACGCTGCCCGGAGTCTCCGAGGCAGAGATCGTACGCATCGATTCGGATGGTCCGGCCGTCTTCGCGCTGGTGATGGAGGTGACGGTGCGGATCGTCGACGGCGTCAAGGAACCGAAGGCGGACTACCTGCTGCGCATCATGCAGCGCGGCAGCGCGCGCGCCAGGGTGTTGAAGCTCGCCGATCGGATCAGCAACCTCACGGCGCTGGGCTTCGTTCACGACGGCTCGTTCGTCAGGCGGTACGTCGAGGAAACCCGGACGTGCATCCTGCCCTACGCCGGGGCAATCAACCCGGACATGTACAGGGAGCTGTCGGACCTCGTCGCGAGCCGGGAGCGCCTGCTGCCGGCACACAGACATGGCGGCGCGCCGCCCTGACGTCACGCTCCGTCGTACGCCTGCTGCGGCCGCTTCACGTCGAGCTGGTCCATCTGGTGCATGGCGTGCATGACCGCGTCAACTCCCAATGCCAACTCCCAACTCCCAAACGTCCAAGGCACCTGGCCCGGGGCTTCGTTGCAGAAGGCCGATGCATCTCACGCGAGCGGTTGACGCACCCCCTCAAGTTCCAGAATTGCGGTCAACCTCCTCTCCTTGGGCGTTGGGAGTTGGGGATTGGGTGTTGATCCGCTCTCTTCACGCTCCCTCAGAACTCAAAACTCAAGACTTCATCAATCCACCCAGTACAGCACGTTGCGCATGATCGACCATCGCGGCTTCGGCGGCTCGGCGTTCCGGCCCAGGATCCAGTACTGGTACAGGGCATCGATCGTGCCGTCCTTCCGCTTGAGCTCGATCCACGTGTTGATGAAGCTGGCGAATTCCTCGTCGCGCCGGGCGAGCGGGTAGGCGAGCGGCACGCGTATGGTCCCGGGCCCGGGCACCACCACGGAGTATTGCGGGTATATCAGCGTCCATGCCGAGCCGCGCTCCGCGGGCAGCGCCAGCGCATCGAACGGCGGGGGCGACGCCTGCAGCTCGGCTTCCAGGTCGGTGAACGGCTGGAGCGCGGCATCCGGCGCGAGCTCGCGCAGCCTGGCGATGTAGTAGGGCACGTTCGGAATCGACAGCCGGATGGCGCCGGCCGCCCGCACCGCGTCCCACGTGGCGAATCGCGCGCGATCGGCGTCACGGACCAGCAACCCGACGGTCTCGTCGAGATAGGATGACGAGAACAGCGTGCGGCTGGCGGCGTCGGTCGTAACCGCCACGCCCGACATCACGAGATCGCAGACACCGGCCGCGAGCTGGGCGTCCAGCACCTGGCGATCGACCGGGACGAACTCCAGGCCGACCTGCAGCTCACCTGCGAGGCGATGGGCCAGCTCCACGTCGAAGCCGACGAGGTCGTCTCGTTGATTGAAGAACGCGAAAGGCAGCGAGTTTGGAAGATACCCGACCCGCAGC
This sequence comes from Vicinamibacterales bacterium, assembly GCA_035455585.1. GTDB lineage: Bacteria > Acidobacteriota > Vicinamibacteria > Vicinamibacterales > 2-12-FULL-66-21 > DATIEW01. The sequence goes on from DATIEW010000649.1 coordinate 2,871, forward strand.
GCGCCGCGGCGGCGGATGGCGTCGAGTCTTGCCCCCTCGTCGACG
>DATIEW010000650.1:0-2025 GCA_035455585.1 Vicinamibacterales bacterium
GGGATATCGCACTCGATTCCGGCGAGTGAGATCTCTTCGGCGCCGACGATCGCGCGGACCGCCTCGGCGTCCTGCTGAGCGAAGTTGAACAGACCCCACCGCCGCGACGAGTGGAGGTCGCTCGCCGTGCGAATGTCGTGAGCGCCTTCCGGCAGCCCTGGAGGAATATCGCCTCGACCCGCGGCTCCCGCCTCGCGCGCTTCCGACAGCGTGACGTACGACGCCGTCACGACGTCCTTGTCGCGGCAGCCGACCGACACGGCAGCGATCACGAACGTCAGAATCAAAACCGGCAGTGATGCGAGCCCGCGGGCCCTGATGCGCATCTCAGCGCCCCGCCTGCGCCCACTGGGCGTAGAGCTCAGGGCGGCGGTGCCGCATGAACAGCCGCCGCGCGTGCGATGCGGCGGCTTCAGACAGATCGATGTCGACAGAGAGAATCGCGTCCTGCAGCTTCGGCGCGCGTGCCACGACCCGCCCGTCGGGATCGCACACGAAAGACTCTCCCGCGAACGTGAGGCACTCCTCCTCACCCACGCGATTGCAGAGCGCCACGAAATACCCGTGCTGGAACGCCGCGACGCGCATCTCGCCTTCGTAGAGCCCTTCGGGCCACTCGTCGAGCGCGCCCGCCTGCGGCACGACCACGAGGTCGGCGCCACCGAGCGCGAGAGCGCGCATGTACTCGGGGTAGTGCCGGTCGTAGCAGATCGCCACGCCGATGGTGCCCGCCCGCGTGCGGAATACCGGGGCGCCCGTATCCCCCGGCGTGTAGTACCCCTGCTCGTGAAAGCACGGGTAGTCGGTGATGTGGATCATGCGCGTCCGGCCGAGCAAGGTTCCATCGGCATCGATGACGGGCGAGCAGTCGAAGCCGCGGTCGCCATCGCGCTCGTACAGGTTGAGCACGACGACGACACCGAGCTCGCGCGCGCGGCGGCAGAAGGCGTCGGTCGTCGGACCGGGAACGGTCTCGGCGTGGCGCCACGGCGCGTCAACTGCTGGGCGCTGCGGAAAGAACTGCTCGAAGGCGACCTCGGGGAACGCGACCAGGGCGGCGCCCTGTCGAGCGGCGTCCTCCAGGGCATCGAGGCCGCGGCGGACGTTCGCGGCCTTGTCGGGTCCGGCGGACTGCTGCACGAGTGCGAGCGTCACGAGGCTATCTTAGTCCGCAACGCGCGGCCCGCTGATCTTGCTAACCTCTGTCATAAACGCCAAACCAGGCTGAACGCGCCGACGGCCAGAGTTCACGATGCACACGATGACTCGATGAACACGAAGAACACCTCTCTCGGAACCCATCGTGAGCTTCGTGTCATCGTGGACATCGTGTGGCAACGTAGGTCGTGACAGCATTGTAGACTGGGGCTAAGCCCGCCCCTTGTCCTTGAGGCGCCTCTGAAGGGCCTTGGCTCCGATCTTTCCGCGGCGCTTCTCTTCGATCTGCGCACGCTCGTCCAGTTGTCGCGCCTGGTAGGCCTGCTCGCCCAGAAGCTTGTGAAAACTCTCGAGACGATTGGCGGATACCTCGCCCGCCTCGACGGCCGCGCGAACGGCGCATCCCGGTTCCGTCTGATGCTGGCAGTCGCGAAACCGGCAGCCGGCGGCGCGTTCCTCGATGTCCGCGAATGTGCCGCCAACAGCATCGCCCGAGTCCCACAGCTGCAGCTCGCGCATGCCGGGCGTGTCGATGAGGACACCCTGCCCGGGCAGCATGACGAGCTGGCGCGCGGTGCTCACGTGACGCCCGCGGCTGTCCGACGCGCGCACCTCGCGCGTGCGCAGCATCTCGTGACCGATGAGCTGGTTGACCATAGACGACTTGCCGACGCCGGACGACCCGAGGAGCGCGCCTGTCTGGCCGTGGCCCAGGTACCGGCGCAGCACGTCGAGGCTCCCGGGCCACCGACACGACACGGCATGGACATCCACGCCCGCCGCGACGCGCTGAACGATTTCGACGGCCGCGTCGACGTCTTCGGCGAGGTCGGCCTTGTTGAGGACGATGACCGGTGTGGCGCCGCT
>DATIEW010000651.1:0-2172 GCA_035455585.1 Vicinamibacterales bacterium
TGCCGAGCGTGCCGCCCGGCGCACCTCGGCGGGCCTGTTGATCGTGGACCAGTCGGCCGGAGTCCCCTCCACGGCGTCGCGGCTCCGCGTGCCCAACCTGACATCCACGGAGGGATGAGGACCGTGCCCGTGATCGAAGACTATGCGCTGATCGGCGATTGCGAGACGGCAGCCCTCGTGAGCCGCGGCGGCTCGATCGACTGGCTGTGTTTCCCGCGCTTCGACTCGCACGCCTGCTTCGCCGCCTTGCTCGGCACGCCAGACCACGGACGGTGGCTCCTGGCGCCGGCAACACCGGTGACCGCGGTGCGCCGCTGGTATCGCGGCGACACCGCCGTGCTCGAGACCGAGCTCACGACCGCCGACGGGGTCGTGGCGCTGATCGACTTCATGCCGATCCGATCCGGCTTGCCAGACCTGGTGCGCCTCGTCGTCGGGCGCCGCGGGCGTGTCCCCATGCGGATGGAGCTCGTGATTCGCTTCGATTACGGCCACGTGGTGCCATGGGTGGAACGCGTCCCAGGCGGCATCTCCGCCATCGCCGGCCCGGACGGTCTGCTGCTGCGGACGGCCGTGCCGCTCCGTGGCGAAGACTTCAGGACCGTCGCCGAGTTCGACGTCGCCGAAGGCGAGGAGATCGGGTTCGACCTGACCTGGTTTCCGTCACATGCGGAGGCGCGTCAGGAGCTGGATCCGCACGCGGCCCTGCGGAGCACGGAAACGTGGTGGACCGAATGGGCCGCCCACTGCACCGTCACCGGCCCCTGGCGCGATGCGGTCATGCGCTCGCTCATCACGCTGAAGGCGCTGACGTACCGTCCCACCGGCGCGATCGTCGCCGCGCCGACGACCTCATTGCCGGAGCGGTTCGGCGGAGCGCGCAACTGGGACTATCGCTACTGCTGGCTCCGCGACGCCACGTTCACGCTGCTCGCCCTGATGAGCGCCGGCTACACCCGTGAGGCCGCCGCCTGGCGCGACTGGCTCGTCCGCGCCGTCGCCGGCCGCCCCCAACAAATCCACATCATGTACGGCATCGGTGGCGAGCGGCGCCTCACCGAGCTCGAGCTTCCCTGGCTCCCCGGGTTCGAGGCGTCGGCGCCGGTCCGCATCGGCAACGCGGCGCACGCGCAGTTCCAGCTCGACGTGTTTGGCGAGGTGCTCGACGCGACGCACCAGGGCTGGAAGATGGGCGTGCCGCGCGGCGACCACGCCTGGCGGATCGACACCGCGCTCGTGAACTATCTGGAAACGGCGTGGACGAAGCCAGACGAAGGCATCTGGGAGGTTCGAGGGCCGCGGCGCCACTTCACCCACTCGAAGATGATGGCGTGGGTCGCGATGGATCGCGCGATCAAGGGGATTGAGCAGTTCGGATTGAATGGCCCTCTCGAACGCTGGCGCGCGATTCGCGATGCCATCCATCAGGAGGTCTGTACGCGCGGCTACGACGCAGACCTCGGCACGTTCGTACAGTTCTATGGATCGCGGCTCCTGGATGCGAGCCTGTTGATGATGCCGCTCGTCGGCTTTCTGCCTGCGTCCGATCCCCGCGTCCGCGGGACCATCGAGGCGATCGAGCGCCACTTGGCGCCGGACGGCTTCGTGTCACGCTACCAGACCACGCCGGACGTGGACGGCCTCCCTCCTGGTGAGGCGAGCTTTCTGCTCTGCAGCTTCTGGCTCGTGGACTGCCTCGAGCTGCTCGGCCGCCACGACGACGCGACGCGGCTGTTCGAACGGCTGTTATCTGTTCGCAACGACGTCGGCCTCCTCGCCGAAGGGTACGACACGGCACACCAGCGGCTCGCCGGGAATTTCCCGCAGGCGTTCTCGCACGTGGGGCTGATCAACAGCGCGCTGAACCTCTCGCGCCGCCGAGCGCCGGCCGTCGAGCGGAGCGCGGAGTAGGACGGAGGAACCAGGACCGTCGTGATCGTCGTGGTCATCGGAGTGGCCGGATCGGGAAAGTCGACCGTGGGCACGATGTTGGCGGAAGCGATGTACTGCCCGTTTCTCGACGCGGACTCGCTGCACTCGGCCGCAAACGTCGGGAAGATGCGGCGTGGGATTCCGTTGACGGATGCCGACCGGGCGCCTTGGCTCGCGGCGATCCACGCGCGGCTGCTCGAGGCCTTCAGGAGCGGCCGGAGTCTGGTGGTCGGCTGCTCG
>DATIEW010000652.1:0-4478 GCA_035455585.1 Vicinamibacterales bacterium
TCCGGCTCCATCGAGTGGCGCGTCACGAGAACAGGAGGGACCGGGTTGATCGTCGGACCGATCCCGAGGTGTCGCAGCGACGCCTCGGCGATCCGGCGGAAGATCGGCGCCGCGACGGTCCCGCCGTAGTAGCCCCGGGCCCGCGGCGTATCGATGACGACGATGATGGTCAGGGCGGGCCTGCGCGACGGGAGGAATCCGACGAACGACGCGTTGAAGTGCGCACTCGAATAGCGTCCGTCGACGATCTTCTTTGCGGTGCCGGTCTTCCCCGCCACGGTGAACCCGTCGATCGCGGAGGCCTTCGCGGTGCCGCGTTCGACCACCGCTTCCATCATGGCGGTCAGTTCCCCGGCGGTGCGCCCGGACACGGTCCGCCTGAGCGGCCTCGGTTCGACCGGCACGCGCCGGCCGTTCCGGATGACGGCGCGCACGACCCGGGGCTCGTAGAGCGTCCCCCCGTTGGCGATCGAACTGACGGCCGCAGCCATCTGGAGCGGCGTGACGGCGATCTGATAGCCCATCGCCACCGAGGCCAGCGCGCTGTCGTTCAGGTCTGCCGGATTCCACACGCTGCCGCGGTTCTCTCCGCGGAAATCGGGGGCGAGCGCCTGTCCGAAGCCGAAGCGCGACACGTACTTGATCAGGCGCTCGGGACCGAGCCGGAGTCCGACCTTGATGGCGCCGACGTTGCTGGACTTGGCGATCACGTCCGAGAACGGCAGCGTGCCGTAAACGTGGTCGTCGCGGATGACGCGCGCGCCGAAGCGGATCACGCCCGGGGCGCAGTCGATCGGATCGTCGGCGGTCACGACTCCTTCCTCGAGCGCCGCCGACGCGGTCATCAGCTTGAACGTCGACCCCGGCTCGTACTGGTCCTGAATGGCACGATTGCGGCGGGCGTGCTCGGGGCTCAGGTTGAACGTGTTCGGGTTGAACGTCGGCCAGTTGGCGAGCGCCAGGATCTCCCCCGAGCGGGGATCCATGATCACCGCCGCTCCGCCCTCGGCACGATTCTCGAGCACGCCGGCGCGCAGTTCCCGCTCGGCGATGTGCTGGAGGTACTGGTCGATCGTGAGCTCGAGCCCGACGCCGGCGGTCGGCTCGCGCTCGACGCGGCTGGCGACCGCGTGATTGCGCGCGTCGACGTGGACGAGCACCCTTCCTTCGCGTCCGCGAATCTGCGAATCGTAGGCGGCCTCCAGCCCGCCGAGGCCTGCGTTGTCGAGGCCGACGAACCCCAGCACGTGCGACAGCAGCTCGCGCTTGGGGTAGAAGCGGCGGCTCTCCTTGAGGAAGCCGACGCCCGGCAGCTGGAGCGCCCGGATACGGTGCGCCTCTTCGGGCGACACCCGGCGCGCCAGGTAGGCGAAGCGCGCCTTGCGCCTGAGCTGCGCGTGCATCCTCCGGCGCTCCTCGGCGCCACAGTCCGCGAGTGCGCCGCACACGAGCGCGGCGGTCCGCTCGGGATCCTCGACCTCGGCCGGGTCGGCGACGATCGAGTCGACGTCCACGCTGTAGGCAAGCACGTGGCCGTTGCGATCCACGATGTCGCCGCGCTTGGCGGGCGCGTCGATCGTCTTGACCTGCTGCAGCGCGGCGCGCGCCGTCAGGTCGGAGTGCTCCAGGACCTGCAGGTAGACGAGCCTGGCTTCGATGCCGAGCGTCCAGAGTCCCGTCAGCGCCGCGCAGACGGTCAGCCGCGATCGGATTGTCGACCGCCAGTCGACGGCCGCACCCTCCCGGCGCAGGCTGCCGTCCGTCCGCGGCCATGGCCATCTGAACCTGCTGGCGTGCACGTCCGTCACCCGACCTCTCTAGAGGTCTTGACCGACCGAAAGCTGAGTATCTGAGTCAAGTTCTCGAATCCGAGTTCCGTCGGTCAAGGCCGTCCGCGCGTCAGCGCGGCGTTATCAAACAATGCCACCTGGCGAGGCGGAGCCGGCTCGCCGGTCTAAGGCGGAGCCTCGCTAGGAGCGGAACGCTCCCCGATGTCGCATGGCCCCCGCGCGAGCGGGCAATCGGCCGGATACTGACGTCACCGCGCCGCGATCATCGACTTGCCGGGCGGGGCCGGCGACGTCACCCGCTCGATCACGATGACCTTGTCCCGCTCCGGCTGGACCAGCCGCAGGTCCCGGAGGGCGATCTCCTCGATGCGTCTCGGCGACCGCAGCGACTCGAGCTCCAGCTGGAGATGCCGGTTGACTTCCTCCTCGGCGGCGCGCTCGGCCTGCAGGCGCTCCATGAGATAGCCATGCTGCAGCAGCTCGAAGTGCTGCCACGCCGAGAAGAGCAGCACCACCACCAGGAGCCCCCCGATCGCGACCGACCGCCAGAGCTGGCGCTGCCGCACCTCATCCACCTCGCGCACGACAGGGTTGTTCCGGACGTCCTTCTTGATCGCGTACTCGAAATCCGTGCCGCTCATGCCAGCCTCTCGATTGCACGCAACTTCGCGCTGCGGGCGCGCGGGTTGCGCGCAACCTCGTCATGACCCGGTCCGACCGGCCGCTTCGTCAATACGCGGAGCGCGGCTTCGCCCTGCGCCAGGCCCTTGAACACCTGCTTCACGATGCGGTCTTCGAGCGAGTGGAACGAAATGACCACGAGCCGGGCGCCCGCCGCCAGCCGGCGCGCCGCGGCTTCCAGGAAAGTCCCGAGTCCTTCCAGTTCACGGTTGACCCAGATCCGGAGCGCCTGAAACGTGCGGGTCGCCGGATCGATCCGCTGCCGGCCCCGCGTCGGAACCGCACGGCGGATGACCTGCGCGAGCTGGCCGGTCGTCGCCAGCGGCGCAGACTGCCGGGTCTCGACGACCGCGCGCGCGATGCGGCGCGAGAACCGCTCTTCGCCGAAGTGGTGGATCAGGTCCGCGAGATCCCGTTCGTCCACCCGCGCCAGCAGCTCGGCGGCCGTCGGCCCGGCGGAGCGATCCATTCGCATGTCGAGCGGCTCGTCACGCCTGAAGCTGAATCCCCGCCCCTCTGCGTCGAGCTGCAAGGAGGACATACCGAGATCGGCCAGCGCACCAGCGACGACGTGGACGCCTCGCGCGTCGAGCACGCGATCGAGATCCCGATAGTCGGCGTGGAGCAGCTCGACGCGATCGGCAAACGCCGCCAGCGCGTCGGCCGCCAGGCCAATCGCCTCGAGATCCCGATCCAGGCCGAGCACTCGCGACGCGCCGGCCTCCAGCAGCGCACGGGTGTGCCCTCCGAGTCCCACCGTGCAGTCGACGAACAGCCCGCCGCGCGAGGGATTGAGGAACGCGACGGCTTCAGCCACGAGGACGGGTGCGTGAACCGGCGGCATCGTTCAGATCCCGAAATCCGCCAGCGCCCGCGCGTCGTCGTCGGTGTACGGCTCGCGCTGGAGCCTGGCCACGAAGCGCTCGTGGTTCCAGACGTCGAGCGTGTCGTACTGTCCGATCACGTCCACCTCTCCCGTCATGCCTGCCGAAGCGCGCAGGCGGGCGTGGATCACGACGCGCCCCTGCGCGTCGATCTGGGCGGCCTGTCCGTAGTAGTTCACGCGGTCGAAGTACTTGAGGCGGGATGGGTGAGTCGAGGGAACTCGCGCCAGCTTTTCCTCCAGGGTCAGCCATACCGGCATCGGGTAGATCCGGACGTACTCACCGGTGAGGCTCGTCACGAACAGCTCCGGACCGTGCTCCTTCTCGATATAGGCACGGAAGGCGTTGGGGATCTTGAGCCGCCCCTTGTCATCGATTCTGGCGGCATGGTTGCCCCGTAGCCGCTTGTTCACTCCACTTTGTTCCACTGGAATCCACGGCGAATAGTAGGGAAACGATCGCGTGAAGTCAACCGCAAAATGGTGATGGCGTGGAGCTTACGTCTTATCTTCGCCAGGAGAATAAACGGCGAATGTGTCCCGATTAGTGCCAGTGCGTGCTACGATGCGAAGATCTGGCCGCCGAGCCGGCCCCTCCCGGAACCCGGCAGAACGCCGGCCTTCGTTTGGCATGCTCCGCGCTGGACTCATCGGTTTCCCTTCCACCGGCAGGACCACGCTGTTCCAGCTGCTGACGAGCGCGCGCGATGCCGCCCGGCCCGGCGGCAGGGGCGAGGCACACGTCGGCGTCTCCCGCGTGCCCGACGAACGCCTCGACAGCCTCACGGCGCTCTTCAGCGGCAGGAAGCGCGTGCCTGCCACGATCGAACTCGCTGACATGACGGGAGCGCCGGGCGCCCACACCGCTGCGCGGGAGCTGCTCGACGTAACGGCGTACCGGAACGCCGATGCGCTCCTGCACGTCGTCCGGATGTTCCGTGATCCCGCGATTCCGCATCCCGCCGGATCGGTCGATCCCGCGCGCGACGTACGCACGATGGAGGACGAGGTCCTCCTTGCCGACCTCGGGGTGGTGGAACGGCGGCTCGAGCGCCTCGAACGCGACCTGAAAAAAGCCGGCACGCCCGAACTCCGGAAGGAACACGAGATCCTGATCCGCTGCC
>DATIEW010000653.1:0-3416 GCA_035455585.1 Vicinamibacterales bacterium
CTGATTCGGGTACGGCAGCGGGCGGAGCAGGACACCGTTGACGATGACGAAGACGGCCGTGTTGGCGCCGACCCCGAGCGCCAGCGTCAATACCGCCGCCAGCGCGAAGCCGGGGCTGCGGCGGAAGCCGCGCAATCCGTATCGGACGTCCTGCATGAAGGACCCCAACAGCGCGGACGACCGTCCAGGCATCCGCTGACCGCCGGAATCCGGCGGCACGGTCAGCACGCGCGAACGCCGCTCGACCCCCACCTGATCGAGCAGGCCGCGGACGACGTCCGACGATCCGAACCGGGCGATGGCCTCGTCGACGGCTTGATCGACGGGCACACCCCGTGCCCGCCTGGCCTCGAAGTCGGAGATCAGGTGAGCGTTGAAGTCCGTCCGCACCTCGTCCCGGAGGGCCGGCGGCAATGAGAGGCCGCGAAGCAGGTCGTCCACGAAAGCCTCGAACCGGACAACCTGACGTGGACGGATCTCGTCAAAACTCATGACTTATACTATTTTCTCCGAGTCATCTTCTGTCAAGGCGTGCGCTGCCGCGTAGAATCGCCACGACGTCTTCGACGAACGGAAAGAGCGCCGACCATGTGGGACCAGCTTCGGGACGTGCGGTACGCGGTACGCCGGCTCGCGCGCAGTCCGGGATTCGCCCTCACGGCGCTGGTCACGCTGGGCCTCGGCATCGGCGCGACGACGGCGATCTTCAGCATCTTGCAGGCCGTGGTGCTCCGGCCGCTCCCCTATGAGGATCCCGAACGGCTCGTGACCGTGGGACACGTTTCCCGCACGAACGAGCTGGGCGTTCCCGCGGCGGGCTGGTTCCACTACTCGGAGCGTTCGAAGACCCTGTCGCGCTTCGCGGTCTATCTCGAGTCGTCCTCGTCGGTCGCGGGAGCGGGCGAGCCGCTCGAGCTCGGAATCCTGCAGGCGACGCCGTCGCTGCTCGGCGTCCTCGGGGTCAGGCCGGCGATCGGCCGGGACTTCACGGAGGAGGACGCGCGCCGCGGTGCGCCGCCGGTGGTTCTGGTCTCACACGCCTACTGGGTCCGCCACCTCGGGTCCGACCCCGCCGCGATCGGCAGGCCCGTTCTGGCGGGCGCCAAAGAGATCGTCGTCGGTGTCCTGCCGGCAGGCTTCGAGTTCGAGCGGCCGCCGGCGACGGTCGTATTCGGCAACCGGTTCGAACCCCCGCACATCATCCTGCCTCTCAGAATGGACCGCCCCACGGCCCGATTCGGCAACTACATGTACCAGGGCGTGGCCCGGCTGGCGCCGGGCGTCTCGCCCGAAGAGGCGGCGCGGGAGCTTCACGGCCTGATGATGGAGGCCGCGGCCGCGTATCCGGGCGCGTTCACGCCAGCCGAACTCGAAGAGGGCGGCTACCGGCCGCGCGTCGTCCGATTCCAGGACGGGATCGTCGGAGACCTCGCCGGCGTCCTCTGGATGCTGTTCGGCGCCGTCGGGTTCGTTCTGCTGATCGCGACCGCGAACGTCGCGAACCTGTTCCTGGTTCGAGCGGAGAGCCGCCGGAGCGAGCTGGCGATTCGACGGGCGCTCGGCGCGACCGGCGCGTCGCTGGCGCGCACGTTTCTCACGGAGAGCGTGCTCCTGGCGGGACTTGGCGGCGCTCTCGGAACCGCTGCGGCATCGGCCGGGACGCAGGCGCTGCTGCGCCTCGCGCCGACAGCCATCCCGCGCGCCGAGGGGATCGCGCTGGACGTCGGGGTTCTCGCATTCTCGGCGGGACTGTCGATGCTGGCCGGCCTCCTGTTCGGCGCCGCACCGCTGCTGCGTGCCGGAGAGGCCGGTGGCGGCGCCCTGGTCGATCGCACCCGGGGCGGCACCACGGGCGCTCGCGCGGCGAGGGCGCGCGCCCTTCTCGTGGTCACGCAGGTCGCCTTCGCGGTGGTGCTGGTCATCGGATCCGGTCTGCTGCTGCGGACGTTCTCCAATATCCGAAGCGTCGACCCGGGATTCGACGGCAGCCGCACCGCGACGTTCAGGCTCGCGCTGTCGGGTGCGCTGCTCCGCGCCGCGGGGCGCACCGAAACGGCAGCCGACGCCGCGCGGAGCCGCTTCATGCTCGATCTGGCACGCCGCCTTGAACAGCTGCCGGGTGTCGAACACGCCACGTTCGCAGCCGACCTGCCGCTCGACGGCGCCGAGTTCTACGACTTCGTCGCGGTCGATGGCCGATTGGCATCCGGCCTGGAACCTGAGATGAAGGCGCTGCGCGTCTTCATCGGACCTGGCTACTTCGACGCGATCGGCGCGCGCCTGCTGCAGGGGCGGGAGCTGGAAGAGCGCGAGTTCCTCGACCAGCCGCGCTCGGTCGTGATCAACCGGGCGTTCGCAGCTTCCCGCTTTCCGCAGGGGGACGCGATCGGACGCCGTCTGATGCAGTCGGCGCCGGGCATCGATCCGAGCCGCGACGTCTGGTACACGATCGTCGGCGTGGTCGACGATATCCGCGAGGGCAGCCTGATGTCGCCGGCGGAGCCAACCGTGTACCTGCCGACGATCTTCCTGCCGGACGGCGATTTCGCGATGTGGGTGTCGAACATGATCGGTGTGGTGCGCGTCAGTGGGGACCCCGGTGCGATGCTGCCGCGCGTGCGCGCCGGGATCCAGGCCGCCTGGCCGGAGATCCCGATCAACTCGCTGGCTACGCTCGATCAGGTGACCGCGCGCTCGTTCCAGCAGGTCAGCTTCGCGATGACGATCGTCATCATCGCCGCGGCGTGCGCGCTCCTGCTGGGGCTGGTCGGCGTCTACGGCACGGTCTCTTACGCCGTCCGCCAGCGAACGCGCGAGTTCGGGCTCCGCATCGCGCTTGGTGCGACCGCCTCGGACGTCCGGCGCGACGTCCTCGCCAACGGAAGCGCGCTCGGCCTCACGGGCATCGCGATCGGACTCGCGGCGGCGGTGCTGGCGGCCCGCGTCGTGGGGTCGCTCCTGTTCGGCGTCTCGACGACGGACCCCCTGGTCTACTCGGGGGCAGCCGGTGGCCTGTTCGTGCTGGTGCTCGCCGCCTCGCTGGGACCGGCCGCGCGCGCGGCATCCACGGATCCGGCCGAGGCGCTGAGGGCCGAGTGAGAGATCAAAGCGCCGGCGGCCGAGATCAGCTCAGGAATGCAATCGCGAGAATCACGGCGACGGCAACGGGATAGAGCCAGCGGCCCGCGCGGTCGACGTGGTCGATCGTCGTCTTGTTCTCCCGCTGAACGAGCACGATGGTCGAGATACCCTTGAGCAGCCCGAGGAAGACCAGGATCGCGGACCCGGCGAAGACCCTGTCGGCGAGCGTGAGATAGGAGATCTTCGGCAGGCTCGTGCCGAGCGCCAGCATGTAGGCGATGAGCGTGAGGACCGACGTCATCCCGACGGCGACCTGCTGGGGCACGCCGGTCGGT
>DATIEW010000654.1:0-20178 GCA_035455585.1 Vicinamibacterales bacterium
GCCGTGTCGTCTCCCGACTCGGCAGCGACGACACGCGGCGGATGATCCTCGATACGGCCGAACGCCTCGTTCGAGAGGAGATCGAGCGGATCAAAGCACGGTAGAATCTCGATTCATGCCCGACGGCCTCGACCTGCGCCATCCGGTGGCGGTTCCCGACAAACCCGCGCTCGAAGGACTTGAAGACAAGTGGACCGGACGATGGGAGGCCTCCGGGCTCTATCGCTTCGATCGATCGCGGCCGCGCCATCAGGTCTACGCGATCGACACGCCGCCGCCAACCGTCAGCGGCTCGCTGCACGTCGGCCACGTGTTCTCCTACACCCACACCGATCTGGTCGCCCGGTTCCATCGCATGCGAGGGAAGGCGGTGTTCTATCCGATGGGGTGGGACGACAATGGCCTGCCGACCGAGCGCCGCGTCCAGAACTACTTCGGCGTCCGGTGCGATCCGTCGCTGCCGTACGATCCGGCCTTCACACCGCCTGAAAAGCCCGGGAAGCATCCGGTCGCGGTCTCACGCCCGAACTTCATCGAGTTGTGCGCGCGCCTCACGGCCGAAGACGAGCAGGCCTTCGAACGCCTCTGGCGCCACCTGGGGCTTTCGATCGACTGGTCGATGACCTACGCGACGATCGATCGGCGCTCGCAGCGGGCGTCGCAGCGCTCGTTCTTACGGCTGCTCGGACGTGGGGCCGCCTACCAGGTGGAAGCGCCCACGCTGTGGGATGTCGACTTCCGGACCGCCGTCGCGCAGGCCGAGCTCGAGGACCGGGAGCAGCCCGGCGCCTACCATTGCATCCGTTTCGCACGGCCGGACGGCGGCTTCGTTGAGATTGAAACGACGCGGCCCGAGCTGATTCCCGCGTGCGTCGCCCTCGTGGCGCATCCCGGCGACGAGCGGTATCGTCCGCTGTTCGGGACAGAAGTCGTCACACCCCTCTTTGGCGCGCGCGTACCGGTCCATGGGCATGCGCTGGCGGATCCCGAGAAGGGCTCCGGCGTCGCCATGATCTGTACGTTCGGCGACCTCACCGATGTCGTCTGGTGGCGCGAGCTGTCGCTGCCCGTTCGCGCCGTGATTCAGGAGAACGGTGCACTCCGGCCGATCAGGTGGGGAGAGGCCGGCTGGGAGACCACGGACAGCGAGAAGGCCCAGCGGTACTACGATCAGCTTGCCGGCCAGTCGGCTTTCAAGGCGCGCGGGCGGATCGTCGAGCTGCTCCGGGAGAGCGGCGATCTGGTGGGAGAGCCGCGGCCGATTACGCACGCGGTGAAGTTCTACGAGAAGGGAGATCGTGCGCTCGAGATCATCACCAGCCGCCAGTGGTTCATCAGAACCATGGAGCACCGTGAGGCGCTGCTGGCGCGCGGCCGCGAACTGGTCTGGCACCCCTCGTACATGCGCGTCCGTTTCGAGAACTGGATCAACGGGCTGGCCGGCGACTGGTGCATCAGCCGGCAGCGGTTCTTCGGCGTGCCGTTTCCGGTGTGGTACCGGGTGCGCGGGGATGGCACCGTCGATCACGACTCCAGGCTGGTGCCGGACGAGAGCCTGCTGCCGGTCGATCCGTCGACCGACGTGCCCGAGGGCTACCGGGCCGACCAGCGGGATCGCCCGGGCGGATTCACGGGCGATCCGGACGTCATGGACACATGGGCCACCTCGTCGCTGACGCCGCAGATCGCCGGCGGGTGGGAGGAGGACCCCGACCTGTTCGCGCGAGTGTTTCCGATGGACCTGCGGCCGCAGGCCCACGACATCATCCGGACGTGGCTCTTCACGTCCGTGCTGCGCTCCGAGCTGGAGCACGGCAGCCTTCCGTGGAAGAACGCGGCCATCTCCGGGTTCGTGCTCGACCCCGACCGCAAGAAGATGTCGAAGTCCAGGGGGAATGTCGTCACGCCCCTGGGGCTGCTCCAGGAGCACGGGTCGGACGGCGTGCGCTACTGGGCGGCCAGCGGACGTCCGGGGACCGACACGGCCTTCGATACCGGCCAGATGCGCGTGGGCCGCCGGCTCGCGATCAAGCTGTTGAACGCATCCAGGTTCGTGCTGACGCGGCGAGAGCCAAGGGGGCCGTGCACCGTGTCGGTCGATCGCGGGCTCCTGACGACGCTCGCACGTCTGGTGGAGGAGTCCACGCGGGACCTGGAGGACTACAACTACACACGCGTGCTCGAGCGGACCGAGAGCTTCTTCTGGTCCTTCTGCGACGACTATCTCGAGCTGGTGAAGGGGCGGCGCTACGGCGATCAGGGGCCGGAGCGCGCCGCCTCGGCCAACGCCGCGCTGCTCACCGCCCTCGACGTGCAGCTGCGCCTGTTCGCTCCGTTTCTCCCCTTTGCCACCGAGGAGGTGTGGTCGTGGTGGCAGGAAGGCTCCGTCCACGCATCGCGATGGCCCGAAGCAGCCTCGGTGCTCGCCGCCTGCACTCCGCGTGAGGAGGACGCCCGCGGTGTCGCGGCTCTCCGTTTCGCGAGCCTGGTGCTCGGCGCGATCCGGAAGAAGAAATCGGAGGAGCAGCGGCCGCTCAAGACGCCCGTGACGCGCGCCGTCATCCATGCGCCGGAGCAGGAACTGGAGCTCCTGCCGGAGGTCGAGCAGGATCTGCGGGCCGCCGGGCTCATTCAGGGGGTCGAGACCCGCCCGGCCGAGGCGCTGCGGGTGGACGTCGAGCTGGCAGCATCGCCGCAGGGGGAGTCGAGGCCGTGAAGGCGGTGCCGTTCGAGCCGCTCGATCCCGCGCTCTATCGCGAGACGGTCCGGCGTGCGCTCGCGGAGGACCTGGGCTGGGGCGACGTCACCACGGAGGGTACCGTCGGCACGGACCAGCGTGCGCGCGGCACGATCCTCGCCAAGTCGAGCTGCGTCCTGGCGGGCCTGGCGGTCGCCGCGGAAGCATTCCGGCAGCTCGATCCCGGCGTCGCCGTGAGCATGAAGAGGCAGGACGGCGAGCGCTGCGAGGCGGGCCAGGTTGCCGCGGAACTGCGCGGCGCGGCGCGTGCGATGCTCACCGCCGAGCGTACGGCCCTCAACTTCCTCCAGCGTTTGTCGGGCATCGCAACCCTGACGCGTTGCTTCGTGGACGCTGCCGCAGGCCGGATCACGATCCTCGACACCAGGAAGACGACACCGACCCTGCGCGTGCTGGAGAAGTACGCGGTGCGTGCGGGCGGCGGCTGCAACCACCGCAGCGGACTCGACGATGGGATCCTGATCAAGGACAACCACATCCGGCTTGCCGGCGGCGTCGCGGAAGCGGTCGGCCGCATGAAGCGGGCCGGCCACGAAATGCAGGTCGAGGTCGAGGCCCAGAGCCTTGCCGACGTCGACGCCGCGATTGCCGCCGGCGCCGATGCGATCCTGCTCGACAACCTGTCGATCGACGAGGTCCGCGAGGCGGTCAGGCGCGTCGCCCGCCGGGCGAAGATCGAGATATCCGGCGGGGTCACCCTCAACGAGATTGGCGCGCTGGCGAGCATCGGAGCCGACTACGTCTCGATCGGCGCGCTGACGCATTCGCCGCCCGCCGCCGACATCAGTCTCGAGATCGAACCGGATGTCTGAATCGCTGCCACGCGAGATAGCGGACGTCCTTGAAGCGGCGGCCCCCCGGCTCGGGCACCTCGGCCGCCCGGCGTACTACTTCTCCGAGGCCCGGTCGACGAACGACGTGGCGCTGGCGCTCGCCGACCGCGGGGCGCCCGAGGGGACGATCGTCATTGCGGCGGCGCAGACCGCCGGCCGGGGACGGCTCGGACGGACCTGGCACTCGCCGCCGGATGCCGGTCTGTACGTATCGGTCATCTGCCGCGAGGGACGAGCGGCGCCGCTGCTGGCGCTCGGGGCGGGCGTCGCGGTGGCCGACGGCATCACCGCCGCCACCGGGCTTCCGGTCGAAATCAAGTGGCCCAACGACATCGTCCTGCCAGTAGGGGCAGCGTCGAACCGCCGCCGGAAGCTGGCCGGCGTCCTGGCGGAAGCGGCCTCCGGCGCCGGCGCCGTCCAGCACGTCGTCGTCGGGTTCGGCGTGAATCTCCGGCCTTCCGCGTACCCGCCGGACGTGGCCGCGCGCGCCACGTCGCTCGAAGCCGAGCTGGGAAGGCCCGTGGACGCCGGCCGGCTGCTCGTCGAGATTCTCGCCGTCCTCGCCCAGGCCATCGGCAAGCTCTCCGCGGGCGACAGCCGCGCGATTGTCGAGCGCTGCCGCGCCCTGTCGCCGGGCGCCAGCGGATCACCGGTCGAGTTCGACTCGACGCTGGGGCGCCAGGCGGGCGTCACCGCCGGTATCGCCGAAGACGGCGCACTGCTGGTACGATTCGGAGACCGCGTCGAACGGATCATCGCGGGCGAACTCGTCTGGATGTGAGCCCGGAGTTCACTTGTGCCGCCAACCTCCACCTGCCAACCCCCCAACCCCAACCGTCCGTGGCACGGCACGTTGGGAGTTGGAAGTTGGGCTTAGGAGTTGACAAGCGAAGTGAGCTCCGGGCTTGAGGCGGAGCCGTGGCAACAGAGATGCTGCTGGCAATCGACGTCGGCAACACCAACATCGTCCTGGGAGTGTTCGACGGTGAACGGCTGACCAACAGCTGGAGGCTCGCGACCCAGCGCGACCGCACGGCCGACGAGCACGGGGTGCTGGTCACGCAGCTGTTCGAACAGGGCGCGATCGACCGTAAGCGGATCGGCGGCATCATTCTCTCGTCGGTCGTGCCCCCGCTCACGCGCACCATGGAGGACATGGCGCGGCAGTACTTCGGCCAGGAGCCCGTCACCGTCGATCCTGCGGCCAACACCGGGATGCCCGTCCTCTACCAGCCGCCGTCCGATGTGGGAGCCGATCGCGTGGTAAACGGCGTCGCTGCCTACGAGCTGTACGGCAGGGCCGCACGCGCGCCGGTCATCATCGTCGACTTCGGCACGGCGACCACGTTCGATGCCATTTCGGCAGCGGGCGAGTACGTGGGCGGCGTGATCTGTCCGGGCATCGGCATCTCGGCCGATGCGCTGTTCCAGCGGGCCGCCAGGCTGCCCCGCGTCGACGTGCGGAAGCCCCCGTCGATCATCGGTCAGACGACGGTGACCTCGATGCAGGCGGGACTGTTCTTCGGGTACGTTTCGATGGTCGACGGGATCGTCCGGCGCATGCGAGCCGAGCTGCCCGGTGGCGATCGGGCCGCCTGCATCGCGACGGGAGGGATGGCCGACATCCTGGCGCGGGAGACCTCGTGCATTCAGCGCGTGGAGCCGGACCTGACGCTGCACGGCCTGCGCTTGATATGGGAGAGACGGGGGAGATGAAGGAATAAGGGAAAAGGGAAAAGGGAAAAGGGAAAAGGGATTTTGTTCGTTCTTCAGCAGCCTGCCTGGAGTCGTACTATGAACGACTTCGCCTCCTACTGCCGCGAGATCGAAACCTACCTCTGTCGAAAGAACGATGGCCAACTGATCCGGATCGTAGGTCCCGCTTTCGAGCGGGTGTGCTCGTGGGCGGAGCATGGCGTGCCATTGAGGATCGCCTTCCGCGGGATTGACCGGTACTGCGAGCGCTATCATTCGAAACGGCCCCGGCGACGGCCGGTGCGCATCGAGTTCTGCGAGGCGGATATTCTCGAGTCGTTCGACGAGTGGCGGCGGGCCGTGGGCGTTCCGGGAAGCGGCAGCGGCGACCAGTCGAAGCCGCGGCGTCCGGCACTCGCGTCGCACATCGAGCGCGCCGTCGCGCGGCTCAACGGCTGCGCCGCCGACGGGGGTCGCTCTCCTGCGTTCCACGCCCGCATCGAGGCGACGGTGCGAGAGCTTCATGGCGTCGCTCCGGAAGCTGCGCACGCGCGGGGAGAGGGCCGGGCGAAACTGGTCGAGCTGCTGCGGCAACTCGATGAGGAGCTGATGCGATCCGCGGCGGGCGAGCTCGACCCGGCGACGGAAGAACGGCTCAGCCGCGAGGCGGAAGTCGAAGTGGCACCATTCGCGTCACGCATGGCGCCGGAGGCGAAGGCAGCAGCGACCGGTGCTGCTTTCCAGCGCCTGGTGAGGGAATCGCTCAGGCTGCCCGTCCTGAAGTACGAGTAGCCGCAGATGCTCATTCCCGGGCACCTCGTGGAGCTTGACGTCGAGAAGCCGGCCGCCGGCGGACGCATGATCGCGCGGCACGACGGGCAGGTCGTGTTCGTCCACGGCGCGATTCCCGGGGAGCGCGTACGGGCACGGGTCGAGCGGGTGGAACGGCAGCTCGCGTTCGCGGCGGTTGACGAGGTGTTGAGCCCTTCGCCCGACAGGCGGGCAGGACTTGCCAACCCGCGGTGCGGCGGCGCCGTCTACTCGCACATCGTTTACGCGCGGCAGCTCGCGCTCAAGGCGGATCTCATCAGCGACGCGTTTACACGCCTCGGGCGCCTTCCGCTCGAGGCGCCGGTTGCCGTCGCCGCGTCACCCGAACACGGGTATCGCATGCGGGCCCGTTTCCACGTCCAGGGCGCCACGATCGGGTTCTTCGAATCAGGCTCGCACACGATCTGCGACGCCGCATCGACGGGGCAGGTCACCGCGGCGTCGGTGGCGGCCGCGGAGGGCGCCGTCACGGCGCTCAATGAGTCGGGCGCGACGCCGGTGTCGGTGGAGCTCGCCGAGAACATGACGGCAGACGAGCGGGCGCTGTTCGTGGAGGTCGAAGCGCATGGCTCCGTGACTGTTGACACACTCACCGGACTGGCGGCCACTCTCGGCCTGACGGGGTGCGCCATCGGAGCCAGGGATGGAACGGAGCTGGCCGGTGGAACCCCCGTCGTGGCCGATCCGCTCGAGCGAGTCACTGGCCTGGCCTGTTCGGGCATGCTGAGGCGTCACGTGCAGTCCTTCTTTCAGGGGAATCGCTTCCTGATCACGAAGCTCGTCACCGCCGTGCTCGACGCGGCGCCCGCCAGCGGCTCCGTCGTCGATTTGTATGCGGGTGTAGGCCTGTTCGCCGTCGCGCTGGCAGCCGCAGGACGGACGGCCGTCACGGCGGTCGAAAGTCAGGCGGCGAGCGCCGGTGATCTCAGGCAGAACGCCGCGCAGTTTGGCGGGGCCGTGCGCGTGTGGGACGGCCGCGTCGAGCACTATCTGGCGACGGCACGGCGAGCCCGCGAGGAGACGATCATCGTCGATCCCCCCCGCACCGGCATTTCGCGCGACGCCATGCAGGCCGTCGCGGCCCGAGCCGCCGGCCTCGTCGTCTACGTATCCTGCGATCCGGCAACCATGGCACGCGACGCGCGGCGGCTCGTAGACGCGGGATATGTCCTGCGGTCCCTCACGGGATTCGATCTGTTTCCCAACACGCCGCACGTCGAGGCGCTGGGAGTGTTCGCGCGCGCCTGAATCGAAAACTCGCTTCGCGCGTCAACTCCCAGAGCCCAACCTCCAACTCCCAACGTGCCGTGATCTCGCGCGCAGCCAATCGGAGGATCTCCCGATTCTAGCGCCCACGGGAATACTTGAGGAGGAACTCTCCGAACTGCTGCAGCATCGATTCCAGCTCGCGCAAGCGACGCCCGGCAGCAGTTTGCCTGCCGGGCGACGCGGGTGTAACGGATCTCTCGGCAAATGAACGACTTCACCTGTCGATGAACCAGTGGCGGCAGTGTGGCAACGGCCGCTTTTCGCCCCCGGTCCGCGGTCAACTCGCAGCAACCAGGGCAACGGATGGGCGCGCTCTCAGTAACGCCGGGATCCGATCCTATGGCGCCCGCGCCATTCTCCGGCCAACGGACGTCCGTGCGCCCGTATCCACCGGCGACCGCAGGAGCATTCGGAAAGAAGGTACACATGCACGGGATGAACGTCCGGGTCCAGATTCAACGGGGAAAGGTCGAGGAGGGCGCGAGGCTGCTCCGCGAGGAAATCATGCCTACCGCAGCGAACTACCGAGGATTCATCCAGAACTTCCTGATCGTCGATGCTCCGAACAGCCGCCTCGCCTCGTTGAGTGTGTGGGAGAGCGAAGCTGACGCCAAGGCTATCTACGAGGACGAGGGCGGTTTGTACCAAACGGCTATCCAGAGACTGAAACCGTTGCTGTCAGGTCCTCCCGACGCATGGATGGGCCCACTCACTCGCGGACAAGTCGTGACCAGGTGTCAGTGTTCGAATCATGACCGTCGCTGACCCCCAAGCCGGGATGACCGTCGAGGATCTGCTCCTTCAGCGCAGCGGGGCCAGATGGATCGGTGCGAGGGAGCCGATTGACCTAACGGTGGTGCGACTTGGCGATCCCGCCGTGCCGCCAACGGTCGAGCGGCGTCGCGTGCTCGAAGGACTGGGAGCTGACGCAGCGTCTGGAGAGAGAGTGAAGATTCTGGAAGGATTGTTCCTGGCGAGTGAACGACGCTATCTCGGGCTGTTTGAAACAGGCGCCACAGAGGAGGCCGTGATCGCCGGCCTGCCGGCTGCTCCTCCGATTCGGGTGTCCTTCCCTCTGGCGTCGCCGTGGCGACGTCTCGCCTGGGGAGTCGGTTACTGGCTGAAGCAGCAGAGCAAAATCGGCTAACATTCGAATGGAGCCGACACCGACGGGCCGCTCGCGCGCCCCGTCGGTGCGGCTCATTCGGAGCGTTAGCCGGATCCGAACGCAACGGATCGGATGACGGGAAGAAGAATGGAACAACGTTGCCACGTCGCGGCGGTCTGGCTGACATGGCTTGGGCTGCCACTACTGGCCGTCGTGGTCGGACTTCGCGTCGGCGTCGTGGCCGCGTTGGTTGTTCTCGGGCTCGGAATCGCGGCACAGGTGGCCTACGTTCGGTGGTTTCCCCACATCTCTCAGTGGATGGGCTACGGCTCGGTGGCCGACACGCCTGCCGATTCGACCTCAATGGGTGCCCAACCGCCACGGGTCACGTTGTACACGGCCAACGTCTGTCCTTTCTGCCCGATCATCAGGCGGCGCTTGGTCGAGTTGCAGCGACACAGCCGATTCGATGTGGAAGAAGTTGACGTCACGTTCCGGCCCGAGATCATCCGGGCCAAGGGGCTGCGCAGCGTACCAGTCCTCGAGGCCAATGGCCGGCTGCTCGTCGGCAACGCGACATCCGCGCAGATTGCGGAGTTCCTGAGAGCGGCTGCGGAGCGGCAACCGACCGGCTAACAGACCAATTGGAGCCGACGCGCCGAGCGTCCCGTGCCATCGCGGCCTGGGCCAATTCGCCCGCGGATGCGCGCCGTGCCGCAGCGGTGGCAGCCGCAGGAGCCGGATTGCAGACGTCCTTCGTTGGAAACTTCGAAGCCGCGTCCGGACCGGCCTACGGTGTGCTGCTGGACGATCTCATGCCGGGATGGCGCCGACAAGTGCGTGGCACCTCGGATCTTGGAGACTTGCTCGCCTCAGCAACCAACAGGCCACCGACGACGGATGTTGCCGTGGCAGCGGCCCGCTACGATGCCGCAACGCTGCGAACGGCGGAGGAGGCGCGCGATCGGGCGCAGCAGGTCCGCGTCGCCGAGTTGCGTCGACGCTTCGTTGATGGGCCCGTGCTGACGATGCCTGCTGCGGGCAGCGGGACCAGCGACTCCACCGGCAGCGTAGGTATTCCGGGGGCCGGCACCGTGTTTTTTCGCAATTTCACCCTTTCCGCTCAATGGGGCCGCCTCAACGCCAACAACGGCGTCTTGCGCTCTGCCGATGGGACCACACTGTCCGTGCCGGTTACCGGGCCGCTCGAAGGGACCACCCTGCAGGGGGATGGCTGGAGCGCCACTCTGAACGCCGGGTGGGTGGTGCGGTCGTCGGCACGATCTGGGTCATTTGTTGTCGCTCGCGAGAATTGATCCGCGACCAGGCCGCATAGCAGACCGCTGCTCCTGACGGCACCGGGCCGCGCTTGCGCGCGCCCCTGCGCTCGGCGGGATCGTGACTCGCGCTGCCGCAGGTGAGCGGCCGACGTTGGGCGCCGAGAACCCGCAATCACGGACTGTCTCAATGGCCAAGAACAAGACCAAGCCCACCGACGCCAGCGCGTCGGGAGCCTTCTAGTCCCGCCGCCGGTTCACCTCCGTGCGGCCGCCACGAAGGCGTCGAACAACGGGCCGAATTCGCCCGTGCGCCAGAAGTTTTCGGGGTGCCACTGGACGCCGAGGCAGAAGCGGGCGCCGGGCTTCTCGATTCCCTCGACGACGCCGTCCGGCGCGGTGGCCGAGACGGCGAGCTGTGCTCCGAGCCGCGCAACCGCCTGGTGGTGCCGGCTGTTGACCGCACACGTGTTCGACGGGGTGACCGCGCCACCGAGCGCCTGCCTGAGCTGCGAGCCGGGTTCCACGCGGACCTCGTGCGCACGGGCGTCCCCGGGCGTGCGGATCGTATGTTCGAGCGGCGAGGGCACATCAGCGGGGATGTGCTGAAGGAGGGTCCCGCCGGACGCGACGTTGAGGACCTGTGCGCCGCGGCAGATGGCCAGGATCGGCAGATCTGCCGCCATCGCGCGGCGGGCAAGGTCGATCTCGAGCTCGTCCCGCCCCGGCTCGGCGTCTTCCGTGGACGGATGCCGCTCGGCGCCGTAGAGCACCGGGTCGACATCACCGCCGCCGGTCAGCAGCAGCGCGTCGATCTCCGCCACGATCTGCCGCGGGCTCGCGCTGACGTCGATCACCCGGACCGCCGCGCCCGCCTGCTCGACGGCCGCAACGTAGTCGTCCATTTTCCGACAGGTCGTTACGCCAACGATGGGCCGTCGCAGGTTCATGCGATCTTTTCCAGGCATGCCGGCATCACATCTTTGACGGTACCGTGCACCCCATCAGGTCGAGCGCGCGCGCGAGCTGCGCCTTGAAGTGCGCCACGGCAGCGGCCCGCCAGAAGCGCACGTCGCGGCGATCCTCGTTGAGGATCGAGTAGCGATGGTAGAACGCGTTGAACGCCTGGGCGAGCCCGAAGGCATACTTGGCCAGCACCGACAGCTCCAGCGTCCGGATGGCCTGATCGACGACCTCGTCGAGGCGGGCGGCCTCGAGGACGAGACCCCACAGCTCATGGGCCTCGTCGGTCCCGGTGGTGAGCAGGTCCGCCGGCGTGCTGTCGAGAGCAGCCACCACCGCCGCCTCGTCGAGGCCCTCGCGCTCGCGCAGCTTGTTGAAGATGTTGTTGGCCCTGACGACGGCGTACTGAAGGTATGGACCGCTCTCGCCCTCGAAGCTCAGGGCCTCGTCGATGTCGAAGACGATCACCTTGTTGCGCGAGAACTTGACCATGAAGTACCGGACGGCGGCGACTGCTATGGCGCTGGCAATGTCGCGCGACTCGTCCGCCGGCAGGTCGGGGTTCCGCTTGGCGACCTCGATGCCGGCCTTCTCGGTCAGCCGGTCGAGCAGGTCGTCGGCCTTGACCCCGAGGCCCTTGCGGCCGGACACCTCGACGAACGGGCGGTCCGCTTCGGCGCTCGTGTCGTAGCCCAGTTCCCGCGCGGTGGCGTGCGAGAGGGCCACCATCTCGTACGCGTAGTGAATCGAGTGCGCGGCCTGCTGCTTGTAGTCGAGCGCGGCGAGCGCCTGTTTGACCAGCTTCTGGAGGTACGACTGGCGCGTATCGATGACGTTGCAGACCCAGGAGGCGCGTCCGAACACAGGCGCTCCCGGTTGTGCCACGGCGGGATCCGATGTGGTGGACCAGAGGACGGGCGCGCCGGAGCGCTGCTCGAAGATCCGGTAGTAAAAGTCCTTTCCGAGCAGACCGAACTTCCAGAGCTGGTAGGCCATGTCTTTCCCGACATAGGTGACGGTGCCGTCGGAACGGACGATGACCTTCTCGCGCGGCTCGACCTCGTCGTCTTCGATTTCTTCCCCGTCGCCGGAGCGCCGGGGCTGCGGCGGTGCCGCGGCGCCGGCGTCAGGCCGGCCTGCGGGTGAGCCTTCCGTTTCGTCGATGCGCATGACCCAGCAGCCCTGCAGCCGGCCCTCCGTCTGCAGGAAAACTGCGCCCGTCCTCTTGAGGAAGTCGAACGCATGCGTCCAGAAGTGCAAGCGCAGGATATCGCCCTCCCAGGTCAGGAGGTCGGAGCCGATGTGCATCCGTCGCATGGTATCGAGATGGCACCGGACGATCCGATCGGCGATGAACGCCGCGAGGTCGGCGATCGGGTTCCCGCCGCGCTCGATGTCGTGAAGCGCTGCCGCCCGGATCGCCAGACGGGCTCTGTCCTCTTCGTACCACTCCGTCACGCGGGCGTAGAGGTCCCAGCAGTAGTAGTCGAACCGTGACGTATCGGCGAGGTGCCGCACATCTTCGAGAAGCCGGTTCTCGAGCTCGCGGAAACCGACGGCCACGTCGGCGACCTGCACGCCTGTGTCGTCGATGTAGTTCTGGACTTCGACCCGGCGTCCAGCAAACCTCAGAAGACGGCCGAAGGCGTCGCCGAGGGCGGCGTTGCGCAGGTGTCCGATGTGCGCGGCCTTGTTGGGATTGATGGCCGTGTGCTCCACGATCGTCTTGTCTTCGTCCTGCGCGGGCGCCGGGGGCGGACCGGCAAGCCACGCCGCGAGGGTCCGCGGGCGATCCAGGAAGAAGTTGACGTAGCCGTTCGGCGCGGTGTCCACGCGGGCGACCCCTTCGATCGCGCCGAGCGCGGCGACGATCTCCTGTGCGATGGCGCGCGGCGGCCGGCGCAGGCGGCGCGCCAGCTCGAAGGCCAGCGGCACGGACAGGTCCCCGAGCGCCCGTCTCGGGGGCACTTCGACCGGGATGTCGGCGAGCAGCTCGTCGTCGGACGGGATGCCGAAAAGACGGCAGACCGTGTCCCGCATTCGAGCTCGAACGGCGTGCTGGACAGGTAGAATCATGAGAGCTTGCGCAGATCAGAGCAACGGTCGGCGAGTCACCACTTCGACCGGGCGATCGTCCGATGCGTCAGCGCGTGCGGTCATCCGGTCCGCGGCTCATCCATGATACGATCGTGTCTGGTTCCCGCTTCCAGGAGTTTCCGGGCGCGCGCGTAGTCATGCGGCGTGTTGAGATTGGTGAAGAGGAGATCGTCGGGGTCGATCCTGGCCAGTGTCTCCGGTCCGATCTCGACGACGCACAGGGCTTCGAGCGCAGCGCGGGCCTCGAGCAGACCGCGCCGCAGCCGGTTCCGGATCGGTTCCGCGCAGCTACGACTGTAGAGGGCGCAGAGCGGTTCGAGGCCTCGCACCGTTCGCGGGATGACGAGGTCGGCCCCGGAGACGGAGGCCATTCGCTCGAACAGTTCCGCGCGCAGGAACGGCAGATCGCAAGCGACGACAAAGGTCCGATCGCGCGGCGATGCAACGATCGCGGTGTAGATGCCGCCGAGAGCGCCGCATCCGGGGATCGCGTCGGCGACGACCTCGACGCCGAGGCCGGCAAACGGCCCGGCATCCATCGCCACGACAAAAACCGGGTCAGCGACTCCGCCCAGGACGCCGAGCTGCCGCTCGATGATGCGGATGCCGCCCAGTTCGAGGGTCGCTTTGTGAACGCCGTCCATGCGGCGGGCGGCGCCGCCGGCCACGATCGCCGCGGCTGGCCGCTGAGCGTTCGCCATTGGTCCAGAACATTATCAGAAGGAAACCGCGCGGAGGCCTGGCGGTTCTCTGGCGCGCGAGTCCTGGGCCATGAGTGAGCCGCGCATCGGGCGCGTGCTGGTTGCCAGCCTCCATCAGGCCATCGCCGACCTGCTGCCGGGTCGGCTCGAGTTCTATGAGAACTGGCTGAACAGCTCCGGCCTGCGGGAAGGCACGATCGGCCTCGCGCCGCTGTCGGCCGTCCTCAGCTTCCTACGGAACGAAGGGGAGGCGTACAATCTGATCACGGCGCGTGCGGGGGAGTACGCGGCGGACTGGACGGTTGGCGACATGTCCGTCCTGCGGCGGCGAGTCATCAGTGCGCTGCCTTCGAGGATCCGGGCGCGGCTCGCGCTGGGGAAGGCCAGAGCGCTCGTGCGCGCAACTTATCCCGGCTCACGCGCCATCGTCAGGCTCAGGCGCGGCAGGGCGTCGATCGACCTTCGCGGGTCGCTGTTCTGCGAGGTGCGGCAGGCATCCGCGCTGCCGCTGTGCGGTTTCTATGCGGCCGCGGTCGCCCGCATGCTCGAGCATTTCAGGCTGCGGGCGGATGCGCATGTCGATGAGTGCCGCGCCGCCGGCAGACGAAAGGGATGCCTGCTGGGAGTCGTCATGCACATGAAACGCGCCGAATCCGCGGCTGGGCCGTCGTCCTGACACGATGCATCGAGCCCTTTTTCTGTTCATCGCAGGCCTCGTCGCGGCGGGCGCGCCGGCGGGCGCCCAGACCCCTGACGACCGGGTCCTCGTGGTGCCGTTCGAGAACCTGCGGCAGGAGCCGCAGCATCACTGGCTGACGGAGGCCTCGGCCGTCCTCCTCGCCGACGGCCTGCGCGCGCGGGGGGTGGGAGCGGTCACGCGATCCGAGCGGGTGCGCATGTTCGAGCATCTGCAGCTGCCGGTGTCCGCCGCGCTGAGCCGCGCCACGGTCATCAAAGTCGGACAGCTCATGGGCGCCAGCGAGGTCATCGTCGGCTCATTCCAGGTCGACGAAGCCGGCTTGACGGTCAGGGCACACAGCATCCGGGTGGATGTCGGACGGCTGCAGCCCGAAGTCGCCGAGCACGGCGAGATCGGCGAATTGTTCGAGATCCATGAGCGGCTCGCGCGGCGCATCGCGCGTGATGCGCCGAGGGCAGGTTCGGCGCAGCCCGTACCCCTCGGGGCGTTCGAGAACTACATCAAGGGTCTCGTGGCCGAGAGCCCGGGAAGCCAGCTGACGTTTCTCGAGGCCGCGCTCGAAGAGCATCCGGACTTCGACCGCGCGCGCCTGGCGCTGTGGGTCGTGCACACCGACCGAGGGGATCACGAGGCAGCTCTTGCCGTGGTCCGCGGCGTGGGCGCGGAATCGACGTTGTCGCGGCGCGCCAGGTTCGCGGGCGGCGTGTCCCAGCTCGAGCTCGGGCGTCACGACGAGGCGTTTGCGACCTTCACGGAGCTCCTCGACGAGAACGGCGCCGAGCTGGCCTCCAGGGCGGCCGTGCTCAACAACCTCGGCGTGGCGCAGATCAGGCGCGGCCACACGGCTCGGGCGGGCAGCGCGGCCTACTATCTCACCAGGGCCACGGACATCGATCCGGACCCGGACTACCTGTTCAATCTGGGCTACGCGTATGCGCTCGAGGGCAACGCGCAGGGAGCGCTCTACTGGCTGCGCGAAGCGGTCCGGCGCCAGCCGGCCGACGCCGACGCGCATGCCGTCCTTGCGGCGGCGCTGAAGTCGGCGGGCAATACGGTCGAAGCTGCCCGCGAGAGAGAGCTCGCGCGCCAGTTGTCGGCCCGCTACGAGCCTGCCGCCGGGTCGTCGGAGGGTGCGCCGATTCCGTCCGGCCTGGAGCGCCTCGGCATGGATCTCGAGGTCCCGCGGGCCTTTCGCGCGGACCGCGTGATGGTGAACGCCGTGCAGCGGGAGCAGCGCGAGCTGGCGTCGTTCCACCTCGAACGTGGGCGCCGCCTCTACGAGAAGGAGCAGGACAGGGAGGCGATGGCAGACCTTCGGCGCGCCGTCTATCTGTCGCCCTACCAGGCGGAGGCGCACCTGCTCATCGGCCGCGTCCACCTGCGCAGCGGGCGCTTCGGGGACGCCGTCGAAGCGTTGAAGATCTCCCTCTGGAGCGAGGAGACGGTTGCAGGCCGCCTGGCCCTTGCCGAAGCGTACTTGAAGTCGGGCAACGCACCCGCGGCGCGCACGGAAGCCGAGCGGGCGCTCGTTCTGGATCCCGGATCGACGGAGGCGCAGCGCCTCCTCGCAGGCATCAGATGAACATCAGACGTCAGACGGCGGCGGCCTGCCTGGTGGCAGGAGGCGCAATGCTCGTCGGGTCGGCCATCGCCGGCCGCGGGCAGCAAGAAACGCTCGTGGCGTACGTCGCGGAGGTGGACGGCATCATCCACCCGGTGGCCGTCCAGTATCTCCAAGGGGCGATCGCGAGAGCCGACGCAGCTGGCGCCGCAATCCTGGTCATCACGCTGCGTACCCCAGGGGGGCTCGTCGATTCGACGCGGGACATCAACACGGCCATCATCCAGGCCAGAACACCTGTCGCGGTCTTCGTGGGGCCCGCGGGGGGCCGCGCCGCGTCCGCCGGCTTCCTGATTACGATCGCCGCCGACGTCGCCGCGATGGCCCCTGGCACGCACATCGGGGCAGCTCACCCGGTGGCCGGGGACGGCCAGAAGGTCGACGACACGATGTCGAAGAAGATGACCTCCGACGTGGCGTCCTATGCCAAGACCCTGGCCACGCAGCGCAAACGCAACGTGGAGCTGGTGGAGCAGGCCGTTACCGAGAGCCGGTCGTTCACCGACAAGGAGGCGCTGGCAGCCAGGCCGCCGCTCATCGACGTCGTGGCGAAGGATGTGCCCGATCTGCTGCGGCAGCTCGATGGCCGCACGATCACCCGGTTCGACGGCCGGAGTGAAACGCTGCACACGGCCGGTGCCACCATGGAGCGCGTCGACATGACCTGGGCGCAGCGCTTCCTGAGCGCTCTGGCACACCCCCAGATTGCCTACCTTCTGCTCACGCTGGGCACGCTCGGGCTCACCATCGAGCTCTGGAACCCCGGGGCGATCCTGCCCGGCGTCGTGGGCGGCATCTGCCTCCTCCTGGCATTCTTCGCGTTCCAGGTCCTGCCTGTCAGCTACGCCGCGGTCGGCCTGCTGATGTTCGGCGTCGTGCTGCTCATCCTGGAGGTGAAGGTCACCAGCTTCGGTCTGCTGGCCACCGGGGGCATCATCAGCCTTCTCCTGGGCTCGATGATGCTGATCGACAGCCCGCTGCCCGAGCTTCAGGTCGGCGCGTCGCTCGTCGTGCCGGTCACACTGGCCGTCTCGGCGCTGATCCTCTTCCTGGTCCGGCTCGGCGTACAGGCCCAGCGGAGGCGTGCGGTGACCGGGGAGGAAGGAATGATCGGGCGGACCGGCCAGGCCGTGACGGCCATCGAGCCCGGGAAGGGCGGCAGCGTGCAGACCTTCGGCGAGATCTGGACTGCGACAGCCCCCGAGCCGATAAGCGCCGGTGAAATCGTTCGCGTCGTGGGGCTCGACGGACTCGTGCTGACCGTGCGTCCGGTGCGCTCGGGGGTTGCCGCGGCGGGGCAACTGACCGCGGCCGACCAAACGACACGGTGACTGACAACTGACGACTGACGACTGACTGCCGACTGTGACTGACTGCCGACTGACGACTGACTGCCGACTGACGACTGACTGCCGACTGTGACTGTCGACCGCCGACTGCCGACTGGCGACTGTTGTCGAGGAGCACCGCCGTGACCTTCTCTCCCGCGCTGATCGTCTTCGCCATCCTGGCGTTCTACCTAATCAGCTCCATCAAAGTGCTGAACGAGTACGAGCGCGGAGTGGTGTTCCGGCTCGGCAAGCTGCTGCCGCAGCCGAAGGGTCCGGGGGTCATCCTGGTCTTTGCCCCGATCGACCGCATGGTCCGCGTCAGCCTGCGGACCATAGTCATGGACGTGCCGCCACAGGACGTCATCACGCGCGACAACGTGTCGGTCAAAGTGAACGCCGTCGTCTACTTCCGCGTCATGGATCCGCGCAGGGCGATCGTCGAGGTCGAGAGCTATCATTACGCGACCTCCCAGCTCGCTCAGACGACGCTGCGCAGCGTCCTCGGGCAGGTCGAGCTCGACGACCTGCTGTCGCAGCGGGAGAAGCTGAACCATGACCTGCAGCAGATACTCGACCAGCACACGGATCCCTGGGGGATCAAGGTGTCGGCTGTGGAGGTCAAGCACGTCGACCTCCCGCCGGACATGCAGCGCGCGATGGCGCGCCAGGCGGAGGCCGAGCGCGAGAAGCGCGCGAAGATCATTCACGCCGACGGCGAGCTTCAGGCCTCGGAGAAGCTCACCCAGGCCGCGACGATCATCGCGCGGGAGCCGGTAACGGTCACCCTGCGCTACCTCCAGACGCTCACGGAAATCGCCTCCGAGAAGAACTCGACCATCATCTTTCCGCTGCCGATCGAGCTCGTCAACATGCTCGGCGCGCGAGGCAAGGACTGACCGACGTGACAGAACTCCCGCACGACACCGACGACGCCTTCCACGAAATCCAGCTGAGCGGCAAGCAGCTCGTTTTCCTGTTCATGGCGACCACCGTCGTATCGGTCGTGATTTTCCTGTGCGGCGTCCTCGTGGGACGGAGCGTGCGCGCCCAGACCATGGCGGCAGACGACCCCGCCCCGGCCGCTGTTCCTGTGGACGTGCCGTCCGGGGTCGCGGCCGACGTCGAGCCCCGCGCCCTCGGAGAGCCTGCGCCGGTCAGCGAAGGCGAGTTGAGCTACCCGGATCGTCTCCAGAGCGAGAAGGCGCCAGTCGAGACGCTTCAGCCGCGCAGGAGCGAGACGCCGAAGCCACCGGAGCCCTCGAAGCCCGGGACGCGCGGCGCGACCGAGCGAGGGGGAGAAGCTGGCGTGCCGCCACCCGCCGCTACTGCCGGCGCGACGGCGCGGCCGGGCACGTGGGCCGTGCAGGTCATCTCGCTCAGCGAGCGGGACGCAGCCGATCAGATCGTGCGGCGCCTCGCCGCGAAGGGCTATCCGGCGTTCCTGGTTCCGCCGGCGCCCGGCGGTCCGACGCGGCTCTACAAGGTGCAGGTCGGCCGGTACGACGATCGGGTCGAGGCGCAGCGGATCGCGAGCCGCCTGAAGCAGGAAGAGAAGTTCGACCCCTGGATCGTGCGTTAGCGCTGTTGTCGGGAGCGCTGCTGGCGCTGAGTTTTCCGAAGTTCGGCCATCCCGCCTTCGCGTGGATTGCGCTGACGCCGCTCATCGTCGCGCTGGCGCAGCCGCAGGCTGCCGGTTCGTACCGCCGGGCCTTTCTCCTGGGCCTCCTGACCGGAGCCGTCTATTTCGCAGGCACGCTGTACTGGCTCGTCGAGACGATGACGACGTTCGGCGGACTGCCGGCGCCGGTTGCGATCTTCGTCGCGTCCCTGCTCGTTGCCTATCTCTCTCTGTTCCCGGCGGCCTTCGCGGTGTCGGTTGCTCGCCTGCGCCGGGCTCTCGGGGTGCGGCCGTCGGTGATGCTGGCCCCTGCCGTCTGGGTCGCAACCGAGCTGGGCAGGCAGTACGTCTGGGACGGTTTTCCCTGGGAGCTGCTCGGCTACAGCCAGATCACCGCGCTCCCCGTCGTCCAGATCGCAAGCGTGGTGGGGGTATACGGTCTGTCAGGTCTGCTGGCGCTGTCGGCTTCCGCGGCCGCGCTCGTCGTCGTGACCAGGGGCGCGACCCGGTGGGTCGTGGCGGCTGTCGTGGCTGTGCTGACGGCGGGCGTCACGCTCTGGGGCCAGGCACGGCTCGCGACACCGACGCTCGTCTCAGAGGGAACGCCGCTCCGGGTCGCGGTGCTGCAGGGCAACATCGCCCAGGAAGACAAGTGGGACCCTGCCCTGCGCGACGTCATCATGGAGCGCTACCTCACGATGACGCGCCAGGCGATCGGCCGGGGCGCGCGGTTCGTGATCTGGCCCGAATCGTCGACGCCGTTCTATTTCGAGGAGGACCTGCTGCGCGGCGGCGCGATCCGGCGACTTGCGCGGGAATCGGGCGCCGCACTGCTCATCGGCAGCGACCAGCTCGAGGTGGTCCCTGGCGCCGCTTCCGGCCGGCAGGCTGAGGCGCGCTACTACAACGCGGCGTTTCTGGTTCAGCCCGACGGCAGGGTCGGCGCCGTGTACCGGAAGATGCACCTCGTGCCGTTCGGCGAGTACGTGCCTCTCGAGCGGCTGCTGTTCTTCGTGGGGCCCATCGTGGAAGCCGTCTCCGCCTTCACGCCGGGTGACACGCCGGTGCTGCTGCCGGTCGCCGATGCGCAGGTGAGCACGGCCATCTGCTACGAGGTAATCTACGGGAGCCTCATGCGTCGCTTCGTTGCCAACGGCAGCCAGCTCCTGACGACGATTACCAACGACGCGTGGTACGGCCGATCCTCGGCTGCCTACCAGCATTGGGACCAGGCGGCGATGCGCGCAATCGAGAACGGGCGCTACCTCGCGCGCGCCGCGAACACGGGTATCAGCGGCTTCGTCGATCCCTACGGCCGGGTGCTCTCCAGCACGGCTCTCTTCGAGCAGGCCCTGCTGGTCCAAGACGTGCGGCTC
>DATIEW010000655.1:0-2697 GCA_035455585.1 Vicinamibacterales bacterium
AAGCCGATCGTCAGGTTCGGCCGCGGCCACAGCGTCAGCGCAGGCGTCAGGTCGGTCAGGTTGGTCGGCCCGAGCAGGCCGACGGCGCATGATCAACGACAATTAAATTTGCCGGCGGACGACAATTAGATTTGCCGGTCCGCTGACCGCTCCTGTGGCGTGCGAGACTGTCCGTTTTCCCCAGGGAGGGCGGGTTGGTCACGGACGCTCAGGTACGGCGGTTGAGGGAGAAGCGGATGGACGGCAAGACGTTAGGAGCGGCCGCGGCGGCGGCTGGCATGTGCGAGCGGACGGCGCGGCGCTGGCAGGATGGGCCGTTGCCGTCGGCAATCAAGGCGCCGCGGACGTGGCGGACCCGCGAGGATCCGTTTGCGGACGTCTGGGCAACGGAGGTGGTGCCGCGGCTGGCCGCCGACGAGCAGGGACGGCTACAGGCCCTGACGCTGTTCGAGTGGCTCTGCGACCAGTATCCCAGGCGATTTCAACCAGGGCAGGTGCGCACGTTCCAGCGCCGGGTGCGCGACTGGCGCGCGCGGCACGGCCCGGATGTCGAGGCGTACTTCGAGCAAACGGCCGTTCCGGGCCGCGAGGGCGCGCTCGATTTCACGGACGCGAGCGATCTGGGCGTGACGATTCAGGGCGAGGGTTTCCCGCATCTGCTCTTCGAGTGGGTCCTCAGCTTCAGCGGCTGGACGTACGTCGCGCTGGCCGCCAGCGAGACCTTTGAAGCGCTCGTCGCGGGGCTCCAGGGTGCGGTCTGGACGCTCGGGGCCGTCCCGGCCGTGATCCGGCACGACAATTTGTCGGCCGCGACCCACGAGCTGAAGCGCAGCGGCGGTCGGCAGCTCACTGAGCGGTTCCGCGGCGTGCTCGAGCATTACGACTTGCGCTCGTCACGGATTCAGCCGGGCGAGGCCCACGAAAACGGGGTGGTGGAGCAAGCCCATTTCCGCACGAAGACGGCCGTCGAGCAGGCCTTGCTGCTGCGCGGCCACGCCGACTTCGTCGATGAAGCGACGTACGAAACGTTCGTGCGGGACGTGATTGAGCGGAAGCGGAATACGCCAGCGGCGCGCCGACTCGCCGAAGAGCGCCCGTACCTGCGCCCGCTGCCGCCGGCGCCCGTGCCCAATTACACGACGTGTACGTGCGTCGTGCGTCGCTGGAGCACCATCCGCGTAGGCGGGCGGACGTACTCGGTGCCGTCACGGTTGCTCGGGCACACGGTCGAGGCGCGGCAGCATCCCCGGACGGTGGAGGTCCTCTATCGCGGCGAGGTCATTGAAACCATGCCGCGGCTACGGGGCGAGGCCGATCACCGGATCGATTACCGCCACATCATCGGGAGCTTGGTCCGCAAGCCGGGGGCCTTCGCGCGGTATCGCTATCGGGAGGAGCTCTTTCCCTCGTTGACGTTTCGCCAGGCGTACGACGCGCTGGGCGTCACGCATGGCGAGCGCGCCGACGTGGAGTACGTGCGTCTGCTGCAGCTCGCAGCCACGACGAGCGAGCGGCACGTCGAGGCGACCCTGCTGACGCTGCTCCACGACGCACAGCCGTTCGACTATGCCGGCGTCCAGGCGATCGTGACCCCGACGATCCCGCGGGTCCCGGCGATCCAGATTCCGGTGCCGGATCTCGCCCAGTACGATGCGCTGCTGGTGGGAGGTGGCCGATGCTGACACCCAGCGTGCCGCCGCCCACCGAGCAGTTGACTGCGCTGCTGGGCACGTTCGGCCTGACGACCGCCGCCGAGGAGATGGTGCCTCGGTTGACGCAGGCTGGACACCAGGCCGCCGTGCCGGTGTTGGTCGAGGTGTTTGACGCGGAGGCCGAAGCCCGGCGCCAGCGCCGGATTGCGCGGCTGCGCCGGGCGGCGCGGCTGCCGCCGGGCAAGACCTTTGAGACGCTCGACGCCGGGCGGCTGCCCGTGCCGATCGTGCAGCGGCTCAAGGAGCTCACGGCGGGGACGTTTCTCGAGACGGCGACCAATGTCCTGGCGTTCGGGCTCCCCGGCGTCGGGAAGAGTCACGCGCTCTGTGCCGTGGGCCATGCCTTGGTCGAAGCGGGCCACAGCGTGCTCTTCACCCCGGCCTATGCGGTGGTGCAGGAACTGCTCAGCGCGAAGCGCGATCTGGATCTGCCGCGGACGCTTCGGAAGCTCGATCTCTTCGAGGTCATCCTGCTCGACGATCTGGGGTACGTGCAGCAAAGCCCGGACGAGGCGGAGGTGCTCTTCACGCTGCTCGCCGAACGCTATGAACGCCGCTCGGTGATGGTGACGAGTAACCTGGTGTTCAGTCAGTGGGACCGGATCTTTCGCGACCAGATGGCGACGGCCGCCGCGATTGATCGCCTGGTGCACCACGCCGTCCTGCTCGAGTTCGACGTGCCGAGTTATCGAACGGATCGGTCCCGGCCCAACCCGCCAGCGGCACCTCGGTCTTCGAGACGCGGGCGAGCCCCGGGGCCCTTGGTGCCCCGCCGACGCCGGAAATCGGGTTCGTAAGCGATCAGAGGCCTTCGTCGACCAAAAACGACCGCGTAGGAGGCGCTAGGAACGACGATCGACAGGCGGGTAAGGGGATAGCATCCCCCCGGAGTTGAGCTCGAGGGCATTTTGCAACGACGAAAACGGCTGTGGAAATGTCGGACCTATGGAAACCGGGTCTTCAGCAGAATCTGTGGGTCGCCTCC
>DATIEW010000656.1:0-7466 GCA_035455585.1 Vicinamibacterales bacterium
TGAAGCTGTTGCGGCGGGAGATATCGCCCATGTTGCCGCCGCAGACGACGACCATCTCGAGGCCAGCTTCCTCGGCCACGCCCTTGAGGCCGGCCGGGCTCATCTCCCGCGACGATCCGATGGCGAAGCGATCGCCCGCCACGATGAAGTTCTCGCCCCGGTGCACGCGCGCGCGGAAATCCGGCATGAGATACCGGAACGAGCCCGCTTTCCAGCGCTCGTCGAGCGTTTCGAGGCTCTCGGACACGCAGTCGGCCGCCGGCGTGATCTGATCCGTGTCGATGGCGTCGAGCTTCCTTGCGTACTTCGTCCCCGGCAGGCTCGCGGGGTCCCAGAAGACGAGCGCCCTGCCTCGTATGAGGCGGCTGCTCTCCTCCCCGGCGCGGCTCTCGGCGTCACCGTCTGGAAGCGACGCGAGCGTGACGCCCGGTTTCAAGCGAGCCGATTCGATCGTATGCATACACCTAATGTACCTGCTCCAGGCGCATTCATGAATGATTCGATCCACTGTCGGGATCCGGCGACGCAGCACGGAACCCGCTGCACGTCAGCACCGGCAGCCGCGGATACCTGGCGAAGCGCGGATCGGTCTCCGAGAGGCGGCAGAGGACGAACGTCGCTCCCCGGGCGCTCGAAACGATGCGGTGATGCCGGCAGCGGCTGCAGAGGCCGGCGTCGGCTTGTGGCACGGGGCGCGGATCGTTCATTATGCTGGCATGTTCACATCGGAAGCCGTCACCCGGGGCGTGCGCGTCCATGTCGTGTCGCAGTACTCCCCCGAGCGATCGCAGCCATCGAGCAGCCAGTGGTTCTTCCTCTACACCGTCACGATTTCCAACGAGGGCGCCGAGCCGGTGCAGCTGCTGACCCGACACTGGCTCATCACAGACGGCGCCGGACACGTCGAGGAAATCCACGGTCCCGGCGTGGTCGGGAAGCAGCCGAGCCTGCGCCCGGGCGAGTCATTCGAATACACGTCCGGCTGTCCTCTGGCCACGCCGTTCGGCATCATGGAGGGCACCTACGAGATGGTTACGTCGTCCGGCGACCGCTTCGACGCGAAGATCGCGCCCTTCACGCTGAGCAACAACGACACCGTCCACTGAGCCGGGGAGGCCTCGCGGTTCGCGGCTCGTGGTTCGCGGTTCGTGAGCATCCAAGCCGGCAACACGTCCTGGCTCGTCACGCGAAGACGCACCGCCGTGCCAGGGCCGCTTCGAGCCGCGACAGGTACTCGACCCGCGAAACCTCGATGGCGCCGAACTGCTCGAGGTGCGGGGTCACCCACTGTGTGTCGAGCAGCAGGAACCCGCGGCTCCTCAGCCGCTCCACGAGCGCCACCAGTGCGACCTTCGATGCGTCGGTCTCCCGGTGGAACATCGACTCGCCGAAGAACGCCCCCCCGAGCGCGACGCCGTAGAGCCCTCCCGCCAGACGATTGTCATGCCACGCTTCGACCGAGTGCGCCAGTCCCCTTGCGTGCAGGGCCGTGTAGCTGTCGACGATCTCGCCGCTGATCCAGCTTCCGGAGCCGTTCTCGTCGCGCTCCGCCGCCGCGCACCCCCGGATCACGCCCTCGAAGTCGCGGTCCACCTCGATCCGGAAGACGCCCCGCCGGCACACGCGCCGAAGCCGCCTCGGCACGTGAAAGCGGTCGAGCGGGATGATGCCGCGCGGGTCCGGCGAGAACCACCGGATGTCCCCGCCGTCCACCGCCATGGGGAACCACCCGCTGGCGTAGGCCGACACGAGGAGGCCGCCGTCGATGGCCACAGGCTGGATCAGCCTTCTGCTGCCTTCTCAATCCACTGCGGAGGGGGTGTGATGAATGGCGCTGGCGGGGGGCCGGGATCAGGGCGCCCGCTCCCCGAGAGCCGCGAAATCGCCTGGACCGACATGTCGTGATCGCACACGATCTGGCACGAGAGGCGCACCCCGGTCACCCCTCGCGAGGCGAGCACCTGCTGTTCCGCCTGCGTCATCGTCCGCGGCTCGCCCTCGATGAAGACGACCCGGCAGGTCGTGCACCGCGCGTTGCCGCCGCACGCGTGGAGGACGTCCACCCCGGCATCCTGCTCGATGGCGAGCACCAGCCGCTTGCCCGCCTCCACTTCGACCGCCGGGAACCCCTCGACCATCAATCTTGGCATCTGCACTCCACTACGAAGAGTACCTCTTTCTGATCACCGGAATCAGGTACTCGCTGAAGGCCCGCTCGAGATCGTACCGCGGCGCAAAGCCCCAGTCCTGGCGGGCCGCCGAATCATCCACGTCCGCCGGCCAGGAATCCACGATGCCCTGGCGCTTCCCGTCGGTCTGCCACGTGATCTCGACTGACGGGAACGCGCGTACCACGAGGTCGCGAATCTCCTCCGCCGAGGGATTGAACGCCCTCACGTTGTAGGCGGTGCGTGTGAGACGGCCGCGCGGAGCAGCCGCGAGGGTCAGAAGGGCGTCGACGCCGTCGGGCATCGCCATGAACGGAATGCGCGTGTCGGGTCGCACGAAACAGGCGTACGGCTCGCCTCTGGCCGCCGCGTGGATCATCTCCGGCGCATAGTCCGAGGTACCGCCCGACGGCACGGTGTCGGCGGAGATCAACCCCGGGAATCGGACCGACCGGAAATCGACCCTGCCGGCAGCCGGCTCGGCCGCGAGCTGCTTGTAGTTGCGCGCATAGTAGCTCCCGAGCTGTTCGCAGTACAGCTTGTTGCACCCGTACATCGTCGTCGGATGCGTCCACTCATCCTCCTTGACCCTGCCGGCCCGCGTCTTGGTCTCGAGATCCGGGAAGCCATAGGCCGCAATGGACGAAGGGTACATGAAGACGACCGGCCGGCCGTGCGATTCGGCTTCGTGCTGGGCGAACTCGAGCAGGTTGAGCGTCCCCTCGACGTTGACCTGATGCGCGGTCACCGGCGTGAACTCCGCGCGCGTCGAGAGCAGGGCGGCGAGATGGAAGATGAGCGCGACCTCGAACTCCGACAGCAGTCGTTCCAGCATGCCGCGGTCGAGGATCGAGCCGGTCACCTCGCGATCGACCCTCGAGGAGATCGCCGGATCGAGCGGCCGGATGTCGAGCGTGACGATCGCGTGCCGGTTCCTTCTGGCCAGTCGCTCGATCAGCCCGTGCCCGATCTCGCCGCCGGCGCCCGTGATGAGCACGACGGGTTTGCGCACGGCGGGAATTATACTGAAGCACCATGCTGCTCTGGCTCACCACGCTCCTCGCCGGCACGCTCCTCGCGCAGGCCTCTGCAACGTCACCGTTCGCGTTCGATCGCACGATGCGTGTCGACTACTTCCACACCGGCGGGCCACGGTCGGGCGAAACCATCGCGCTCGATCGCGTCGTCAACGACGGGCCGTGGCCCGGCAGCCGCACGCAGCTTGTCGATCCCACCGGGCTCGGCCCCTACCGCTTCGACGTGCGCGAGCGCGCAGGCGGCCGGCTGATCTACTCGCGGGGGTTCGCGTCGGTGTACGGCGAGTGGGAAACGACGGCCGAGGCGAGGGCGGTGCACCGGACGTTCCACGAGTCCCTGCGGTTTCCCTGGCCGGCGGGTCCGGTGCAGGTGGCGGTGAGCAGACGACAGGCCGACAACCGTTTCGTTCCGATCTGGTCCGTAGACGTGGATCCGGCGTCGCGATTCGTCAACGGCGCGCCTCCGGGGCCGGTGGGAAACGTCTGGCCGATCTTCGAGAACGGGCCGCCGGCCGAAAATGTGGACCTGCTGGTGATCGGCGAAGGCTACACGCGCGCCGAGCTGTCGAAGTTCCATGCCGACGCGAAGCGACTCGTCGAGACGCTCTTCGCCGAAGAGCCCTTCAAGAGCCGCCGCAGCGACTTCAACGTGCGGGCGCTGGACCTGCCGTCGGCCGTGAGCGGCGTCAACCGGCCGAACGCGGGCGTCTTCCGCAGGACGCCGCTCTCGACCGAGTACAACATCTTCGATTCCGAACGGTACATGCTGACGCTCGACAATCGTGCCCTGCGCGATGCCGCCTCGGCCGCGCCGTACGAGTTCGTCGAGATCCTCGTCAACGAACGCACGTACGGCGGCGGCGGCATCTTCAACGACCACGCCACCTCGTCTGCCGACAGCGCGTTCTCGCCGTACGTGTTCGTCCACGAGTTCGCCCACCACTTCGCCGCGCTTGCCGACGAGTACTACACGTCCGACGTCGCCTACGAGACCGGCACAGTACGGAAGTACGAGCCCTGGGAGCCGAACGTGACGGCGCTGCTCGACCCGGCAGCGCTGAAATGGCGGGACCTCGTCACGCCCGGCACGCCGCTGCCCACCCCGTGGGAGAAGGAGGCGTTCGAGCGCCAGAGCCGGGCGATACAGGAACGCCGCCGCGAGATCCGCAAGCGGAACGCGGCCGAGGAAGAGATGGACGCTCTCTTCCGGGAGCAGCGCGAGGCGGAGCTGAAGCTGCTCGGCGGAATGAAGCACTCGGGCGCGGTCGGCGCATTCGAAGGCGCCTCGTACGAGGCGCGGGGACTCTACCGCCCCCAGGCCGACTGCATCATGTTCACGCGCAACCCCGTCGGCTTCTGCCGCGTATGCCGGCGCGCGATCGAGCGAATCATCGACCTCTATTCGAGGTAGGAGAACTACCCCAGCACCGCCGGCAGCAGCACCTTCACCACCGACGCGACGACCGCCAGCGCCGTGGCGAGAATGCAGGCCACGGCCCACGCCAGGTGATCCACGCGCTCCGGCTTGAGCGGATCCAGCCACATCGCGGTCAGGTAGCCGCCCGCGAACCCGCCGGCGTGCGCGTAGTTGTCGACGCCCGGCATGATCAACCCGAAGATGAACAGCACGAGCGCGTACTGGAGCGCCTGGCCGCCGACGATGCTGCTCCCGCTCCGGCGGCCGTAGTAGACGAGCGCACCGAGCAGTCCGAAGATCGGCGCCGAGGCCCCCAGGGTGAGGAAGGCACCCCGCAGGAAGGGAATCGGAAGCCATCCGAGCAGAAGCCCACCAGCGCTGCTGAACGTGAAGCCGGTGACGCCGGCGATCGTGTAGATGATCACCATCCGGCCCGCGCCGTAGAGATCGGCGGTGGCCGGCCCGAGCTGCCGGACCCAGAGCATGTTGAACAGGATGTGCAGGATGCTCCCGTGGAGCCAGCCGGCGCTCAGGACGGTCCACCACATGCCGTAGCCGAAGATCGGGAGCGCGCCGCTGGCACCGAACGCCTGGGCCACGAAGTTGTCCGGCGAGAGCAGCCCGAGCGGGCTTCCCCCGCCGAGGACGTCGCCGCCCAGCAGCATCGTGAAGAGCAGCATCGCCACGTAGAGGCCGGAGCAGCCGTAGATGACCAGCGTGACGAATCCGAAGTCGTTCCCGAACTGGCGCAGCGCGGGCCCGAAACCCCAGAGCCCCGGGTTCCGCCGGCCGCAGCTGTAACACGTCTCGTCGTTGACCCCTACCAGCGATCCGCATGACGCGCACACCACGGAGCCGGTCCGCTGCCGCCTGAACATCGACACAGCATATAACATCGGTTTTGGAGGGACCGGCGTGGGTCAACTCCCCAACTCCCAACGCCAGCTCCAAAACAGGCCGGGAATATTTGGGAGTTGGAAGTTTGGGAGTTGGGAGTTGGCGCCGGCCCACCTAACCGACGGGCCCAACCCCCGTCTAACCAACCGGATGCCGCAAACGGACGCCGCCGCCGTCGCGCTGGCCCGCGACGGAAACAGCGAAGCATTCCGCGCGCTCGTGGAGCGCCACAGCCGCGCTGTGTATCGGGTCGCGCACCGGATGACCGGCAGCGCCGAGGATGCCGAAGACGTGGTCCAGGAGACGTTTCTGCGGGCGTACCGGCAGTTGGGCAGGTTCGAGTCGCGCGCCAACTTCGGCACGTGGCTGCATCGGATCGCCGTGAACTGCTCGATCGACCTTATCCGCGCCCGGCCCCACCGGGAGACCGCTCACGAGACCGACGCCCTCGAGCAGCTCGGGGCCGCAGCCGACCTTCACGATCGGGCTCAGAAGACGCCGGAGCGCCTGATGTTCAGCGCGGAGGTCCAGAACCGGATCGCCGACGCGATGGGCGCGCTCAGCCAGATGGAGCGCGCGGCGTTCATCCTCAGGCACTTCGAGGGACAGTCGATCGAGAACATCAGCCGGAAGCTCGGGCTGCGGACCAACGCCGCCAAGCACAGCATCTTCCGGGCGGTGCGGAAGATGCGGCTCGCGCTCGAACCGTTCGTCGCGCACGAGGACCGCAGCGACCACCGGCGGCTGCAGGGTCAGGATGCATGAGCAGGGTCAGGACACCATGGTTACCCATCTGAGCGAAGAGGACCTCGTTCTTCACTACTACGGAGAGTCGGCCGGCTCCGAGCAGACGCGGACGTCCGATCACCTCGGCGCGTGCGCGGAATGCCGCGAGCAGTTCCGGCGGCTCCAGCGCGTGCTGGCCGCCGTGAACGAGAGCACGTTCGCCGGCCTCGAGCCGCCGGCGCATTTCGAGCGGACCGTCTGGGCGCGGCTCGAGCCCGCGCTGCGCCCGCAGCGGCCCGACAGGCTCTCCTGGCTGGCCCTGTCCCCGCCGCGTCTGGCATGGGCGGCCGGCATCATCCTGCTCGTGGGAGCGGCGTTCTACGCCGGACGCCTGATGCCGCGCCCGGCGGACGAAGCTCCGGCGCAGGCGGCCAACGCAGCGGAGGTCCGCGAACGCATTCTCTTCATCGATCTCGACGATCACCTCGAGCGCTCGCAGATGGTGCTCGTCGAGCTCGTGAGCGCTGACGCTGATGCCGACGTGGCCGACGGACGGGCGCGCGCCGCACAGCTGGTTGCCGCCAATCGGCTCTATCGGCAGACGGCCACCACGACCGGCAACACAAGCGTCGCGGAGCTTCTCGACGAGCTCGAGCGGGTGCTCGTCGAGCTGGCCGCGCAGTCCGACGCACCGTCCGGGCGTGAACTCGACGCGATGCGGCAGCGCATCGACGCGCAGGGACTCCTGTTCAAGGTTCGCGTCGTGTCTTCGGAGCTGCGGGAACGCCAGCGCTCGACCGTGCAGCAGCAGGCGGGTGGCCGCCGTTCGTCCCTCTAGCAGGGATTTCTTATCGGCCTACGAGGACAGCCATGACCATGAAGTTCGCACTGACCCTGATGATTGCACTCGCGGCAGCCGCCCCCGCCCTGGCTCAGGGGGCCGGCTCCCGACCTGTCGGACCTGGACCCGTTGGACCGGGACCGACTGGAACCGGCCCGTCCGGATGGGGCCCGGTTGGACCCGCACAGGTCGGGGCCGGCCCCTGGGGGCTCGACATGCGGCTCGCGTTCTCGGACGCCTGGCAGGACCGCGAACGCTCGGAGCAGGAGCGCGAGGCGGAGCGGAAACAGCGCGAGCGCGAGCGCGAGTACGCCGCGTACGAGCGCGGCACTGAAGCGATGTACGAGGGACAGTGGGACCGCGCGATGAACGCGTTCGCG
>DATIEW010000657.1:0-6183 GCA_035455585.1 Vicinamibacterales bacterium
GGTGGTTCCGTCACTGAACCACCGGGTCAGAAACCGTCACCCCGGTGTCCAGCCAATCCTCGACAATGGCACAGCGTAGCGCGTGTGCTACAATAGCCACTATGAGCCGACGAATCACGCAACGAGAGCTCCGCAACGAGAGCGGGCGAATCATGCGGGCTCTGGACAAAGGCCAGACCTTCGTCGTGACACGCAACGGAGTACCGGTCGGAGAACTGATCCCGTTGCGCCACCGCGCGTTCGTGCCGGCGGACGCTGCGATTGCCGCGTTCCGGAGCGCCCCACGCATCGCCCGCGCGCGCTTTCGGAGAGACATGGACGCATGGATCAACCAGGACCCTGCGCCCCGTGGCTGAATCCCGTCCCCCGCGCGGGATCATCGATACATCCGTTGTCATCGACCTCGAGCAGATCGAGCCAGGCGACTTGCCCGTCGAAATCGCGATCTCTGCGATCACACTCGCAGAACTTGCTGCCGGACCCCATGCGACCGCCGATCCCGCGGAACGCGCCAGGCGTCAGGATCGGCTCCAGCGGGCCGAGGCGACCTTCGAACCCCTCCCCGTCGACGCCGATGTGGCTCGGGCGTACGGGCTGGTCTATGCGGCAGTCGCTGCCTCGGGCCGGAAAGCACGAGGCCGACGGGCAGTGGATCTGTTGATCGCGGCCACGGCCGCTGCCACCGGGCTTCCCTTGTACACACGGAATCCAATCGACTTCGACGGCCTGTCTGACCTGCTCCGGATCGTTTCGATCTGATCCACCGCGTTGGGCGTGTCGTGCGCCCTGGCGTAGCTTCACGGGTGCTGGCTAGCCTGACGCCGTCGCTCAGCGCGCCCGGCGCCGCGCCCCGGCTGCAGCCTTCGCCGGCTTCTCGATCTCCGCTTTCACCGCCTTCTTCTTCCCGGCGCTCACGCGATCCAGGCTCTGGCGCAGGGCATCCATGAGGTTGACGACCTTGGGCGGCGCCTCCTCCGCCGTCGCGACGACCTCCTCGCCGGCGATCTTCGCGTCGATGATCCGCTGCAGCTCCTCCTGATACTCGTCGCGGTACTCGCTGAGATCCAGCTTGCCCTCGAAGTTCCCGATCACCTGTTTGGCGAGCTTGATCTCCTCCGGCTTCACCTTCAACGGCACACTGTCGAGCTCCTCGATCTGATCCATGCCGCGGACCTCGCGGGCATGGCGCATGGTGTACATGACCAGCCCCTTCTCGCGCGGCTGCACCGCCACGAGGTACTCACGCCCGTAGAGCGCCAGCTTGCCGACGCCGGCCTTCCCCTTCATCCCCTCCCGCATCACCGCGAAGGCCTCCTGCGCCATCGCGCCGTCCGGCGCGAGGTAGTACGGCCGCTCCACGTAGATCGGGTCGATGGCCTCCGACTCGGTGAACTGCACCAGGTCGATCACGCGGGTCGATTCGGGACGCACCTTCAGCAGGTCGTCCTCGGTCACCACCGCGTAGCGGCCCTTC
Organism: Vicinamibacterales bacterium; assembly: GCA_035455585.1. Lineage (GTDB taxonomy): Bacteria > Acidobacteriota > Vicinamibacteria > Vicinamibacterales > 2-12-FULL-66-21 > DATIEW01. The sequence continues at coordinate 1,475 of DATIEW010000657.1, forward strand.
TCGAACTCGTAGCCCTTGACGATCTCCGAGTTCGGCACCTCGCGCTCGCACTTGGGACACCACCGCTTCTGCTGGATCCGCGTCTGGCATTCGGCGTGCAGCTGGTTGAAGCTGATCGTCGCCGCCGGGTCCGTCGCCGGGAACACGCGGATCGGAATGTTCACGAGGCTGATCTTGAGGAAGCCCTTCCACGTCGCACGCGCTGCCATCGGCGTCTCCTTGCGGTGAAGTCCCTGTCAAACAGGGGCAGATTCATTATCGGTCGGACGCGCCCTTTCATCTACGACAACTGGTAGTAGATGGCGCCGCCAGCTAACCTACGTCCATCTTCCTGATATCAAGGGGTTTGCTTGCGAACGAGCCGCGCCGTTTCCCTCCTCCTCCTTGTCCTGATCCCGGGCGCTGCGGCTTCCGCCGCGGCAGGCTCGACGTTCGACGCCCGGATCATCGACAAGAACACCGGCAAGCCGATTCCCAACGCGACCGTGACGATCCTCGGCCACCCGGGCGAGCGGTTCACGGACGCCACCGGCCGAATCGTGTGGACACCGGCGCCGCCGCCCCCCTTCGAGGTGCTCGTCATCCTGCCGGGCGGCCGCTTCATGAAGCCCGTGCTGATCGAGCGAATCACGCAACCCGGTCCGATGGAGATCGTCGTCGAAGGGCTGCTCAGCGAATCGGTGACCGTGGCGGCCGGCGCCGCGCCGAGCATCGAGACGACGCCGGCCAGCGGGACGACGCTGCTGACGTCGACCGACATCCGGACGCGCGCGCCCGCTACCCTCACGCAGACGCTCGAGAACGTCGCCGGCGTCTCGACCGTGTCGGAAGGTCAGGCAGCCGTTCCGGTGGTGCGCGGGTTCGCCAGCGGCCGCACCTTGATCATGGTCGACGGTGCGCGCGTCACCTCCGAGCGCCGCGCCGGACCGAGCGCCACCTTCCTCGATCCGTTCGTGCTCGAGAGCGTCGAGGTGTCCCGCGGTCCCGGCTCGGTTGCGTATGGCTCGGATGCTTTCGGGGGCGTCATCGCCGCGCGTACGCGGCGCGTCGCGCCGGGATCGCCGCTGGCGTTCCGCCTGGTGGGTTCCATAGGCGCCGGCATTCCGGAGGCCCGCGGCGGCTTCGAGGTGGCCAAGGGCGTCGAGCGCGGCAGCGTCCTGTTCCAGACCCGCATCCGCGATTTCAACGACTATCGCAGCCCCGAAGGCACGATTCTCAACTCGGGCGCCAGCGACATGGGATTCCTCATCAGGGGCGAGCACGCCGCCGGTCCGGGCACCCTCAGCGCTGGCTGGCAGAGTGATTTCGGTCGCGACATCGAACGGCCCCGCAACAACTCGACGACCGTCCGCTTCTACTACCCGGAAGAGAACTCGCAAAGGTTCACCGCGGGCTACGAGCAGCTGAAGACGGGCTGGCTCGAGCGCCTGTCGCTGACGGGATTCCTCGGCTTGTCCGATGTCATCACCGATCAGGATCGCTTCGCCACCCCCACCACGCCGCGGAGCATCGAGCGCGCGGACGTCTCGGCGAGCGACTATCAGTTCCGCGCCCTCGGCGAGCGGTCGGCCGGCGCCGCCCACCTCGAATTCGGGCTGGATCTCAACGGCCGCGTCGGGCTGGAGGCGATCGAAGAACGCATCGTCTACAACGACACCGGGACGAGTTCAACCACGGAATCGTTCGTGTCGGTCGAGAACGCCCGCAAGGACGACGCCGGCGCGTTCGTCAGCATCCTCGTGCCCGCCACGACGCAGGTGCTGCTCGCGGGAGGCGTTCGTGTCGACTGGATTGGAACCCGGAACCGCGGCGGCTATTTTGGCAACCGCTACACCTCGAACACGTCCGGGTCCGGGTACGGATCCGTGACGGTGTCGCTCAACCGGATCGGCCTGTCCGGTCAGGTGGCGAGGGGATTCCGCGACCCGCTGCTCTCGGATCGGTACTTCCGGGGGCCGACGGGCCGCGGGTTCGTCACCGGAAACCCTGATCTCGAGCCGGAGACCAGCCTCCAGTACGACGCGGCCGTCCGCTACACCGGCGCCCGATGGCGGGGGGCGTTCTTCTTCTTCCACTACCGCATCTCGGACCTCATCGAGCGCTATCAGACCGAGCCCGACTTCTTCTTCTTCCGCAACCGGGGCCGGGCGCGCGTTCGTGGGATCGAACTGGAAACCCAGGGGGACCTGGGGCGCGGCGTGACGGTCGAGCTGTCCGCTCAGCTGACGCGGGGCATCGCACTGGACGATGACGCGTACCTCGACGCAATCCCGGCGACCTCGCTATCGGTGCAGCTGCGCAAGCAGCTGAGAACCCGGGGCTTCGCCCAACTGCGGATGGCGGCATTCGACAGGGACACGCGACCGGGGCCGACCGAGCGCGTGGTGCCCGGCTACGCGGTGTTCGATCTGTCCGGCGGCTGGAAGATCACCGAGCAGCTCGACCTCCAGCTCGCGGGCCGGAACGTGTTCGACAAGGAGTACCTCCTGAGCCAGGACACGCGCACCGTGACCGCGCCCGGCGCGTCGATCCTGGCGACGCTCGTGGCCAGCTTCTGAACTCCCAACTCCCAAGCTCCCAACTCCCAACTTTCATTCAGCATTCAGCATTCGACATATATTCTCCGCATGAAGTGGACCGGGCGCGCGGACGCCGTGCGGCCGATGCTCGCCACGCTGGCTGCGCCGCCGCTGACAGGCAAGAGCCTGCTCTACGAGCCCAAGTACGACGGAATCCGCGCCATCGCCCAGATCGAGCCCGGACGCGGCGGCACGCAGGTGCGCCTCTGGTCGCGCCTGGGCAACGAGAAGACCTCCCAGTTCCCCTCCCTCGCCGGGGCACTGACCGACCTGGGGACACGTGCGGCGCGACCGCTGATCGTCGACGGCGAGATCGTGGCGCTGGACGACAAAGGCCGCCCCGCAGGGTTCCAGCGGCTGCAGGGACGGATCCACCTGACGAGCGCGCGCGACGTCGAACGGATCGACCGCTCGCAGCCGGTCGCGTTCATCGTCTTCGACCTGATTCGCCATGGAAACGATGACCTCCGAAGCCTGCCGCTCGTCGAACGGCGCGCCCGGCTCGAGCGTCTCGTGGAGGGGTCGCTCACGGACACGCTGCGCATGAGCGAACAGGCAGCCGGGGACGGCCGCGCGCTGCTCGAGCGCGCCCGGCAGGAAGGATGGGAAGGACTGATTGCGAAGGAGTCGAGGTCCGTCTACGAGTCCGGCCGCCGCAGCGCCGCCTGGCGCAAGCTGAAGGTCCTCAACCAGCAGGAGTTCGTCGTCGGGGGCTGGACCGAGCCGAGGCAGACGCGCCAGCGGTTCGGCGCGCTGCTGCTCGGCGTCTACTCCGATGACGCTGCCCGGGGATCCGGCGCCCGCGCGCTGAGATACGTCGGACACACCGGCACCGGCTTCAGCCAGGCGGAGCTGGATCGCGTCTGGAAGCGGCTGGCGGCGCTCGAGACGCCGCGCTCGCCCTTCTCGGACACAATCAAGGCCAACGAGCCGGCACACTGGGTCCGGCCCGAACTGGTGGCGCAGGTCCGCTTCACCGAATGGACCGACGAGGGGAAGCTGCGGCACCCGGTCTATCTGGGGCTGCGCGACGACAAGCCCGCCACGGCGATCGTCCGGGAGGTTCCGCTGGCGAAAGCCTACAGGAAGAAGGATAGCGTCAAGCCCTTGCTCGACACGCGGCACGTCGTCGCGCAGCTGGCGGCCCTCGAGGACGCGCGGCGCGATGGCTCGATCGAACTGCCTGACGGCGCACGGCTCGGCGTGACGAACCTCGCCAAGGTGTTCTGGCCGAAGCCGAAGCTGACCAAGGGAGACCTGCTGCGCTACTACGCGAAGGCCGCGCCGTTCATCCTGCCGGCCGTCGCCGATCGGCCGCTCGTGATGAAGCGGTTTCCCGACGGCGTCGAGGGTCCGGCGTTCTATCAGCAGCGCAAGCGCCTCGAACAGCCACCAAGGGGCGTGCGCATCGAGACGCTGCCCGAGGGACTGGACCCGATCTCGGAGCCGGACGCGCGGCGGTTCATCGGCGGCGCGCTCATCACGCTGCTCTACATGACGCAGATTGCCGCGATCTCGCAGGACCCCTGGTTCTCGCGCGTGCAGTCGCCGCTCGACGCCGACTACGTGGCGATCGATCTCGACCCCGTCGGCGACACACCGTTTGCGACCGTCCTCGAGGTCGCCCGGCTGGTACGCGACGAGCTGCACTCGTTGAAGGTGCCCTCCGTGCCGAAGACCTCCGGGTCCCGCGGCCTGCACGTCTACATCCCGCTGCCGCCGGGCACCTCGTACGAGTCGGGCATGCTCTTCTGCCAGATCGTGGCGACAGTGGTCGCCTCGCGCCACCCGAAGATCGCCACCGTCGAGCGCATGGTGAGGGCGCGTGCGAAGGGCACTGTGTACGTCGACTATCTACAGAACATCCGGGGCAAGACGCTCGCGACGGCGTACAGCGCGCGCGCGAGCGACTTCGCCGGCGTGTCCACCCCGCTCACCTGGAAGGAAGTGGACGAAGGCGTAGACCCGCGGGACTTCACGATCGTCACCGCCCCTGGCCGGTTCGAGCGGGTGGGCGATCTCTGGGAGCCCCTCCGCACGTCGAAGCCAGCCAACCTCGAATCCGTATTCCGGAAGTACGCGCGGAAGGGCTCGTAAACTACAATTGTGCCGGTTCATCACCAGCAGGAC
>DATIEW010000658.1:0-2492 GCA_035455585.1 Vicinamibacterales bacterium
TCGACCCGCGGGTGCGGTGAGTCGCGCATGAGCGCATCGGCCTCGAGCAGCACCCGCAGCACGTAGAGGATCTCGTCGAGGCTCGCCGCCTCGCCCAGCTGGCGGAGCGCGTTCGCCTCCGTCGCTGTCAGCTCCTCGAGCTGGGTGCTCGGCGCCGCCTTCAGCACGAGCACCGTGCGGAGCAGCTCGATCACGTCGCGCGCCAGGGCCGCGACGTCGTCGCCGTCGCGCACCGCGTGGTCGATGGCCTCGAGCACGCGGCCCGTGTCGCGGGCGACGAGCGCCGCGGCGAACGCGCGCACCTCGGCGGGCGCGGTCGCGCCCAGGAGCTCGGCGACGGGCGTGGCCTCGAGCCGGCCGTTGCCGTAGGCGATCGCGGTGTCGAGCAGCGAGAGCGCGTCGCGCAGCGAGCCCTCCGCCGCGCGCACGACGATGGGGAGCGCCGCCGGCTCGAACGGCACCCCCTCCTCCGTCAGGATCCGCTCCAGGCTCTGCACGAGCCCGGCGGGCGGGATCGGGCGGAAGTCGAAGCGCTGCACGCGCGAGAGCACGGTTGCCGGGATCTCGCGCGGATCGGTCGTCGCGAGCACGAAGACGACGTGCGCCGGCGGCTCCTCGAGCGTCTTGAGCAAGGCGTCGAAGGCGTGCACGGTCAGCTGGTGGACCTCGTCGACGATGTAGACCTTGTAGCGGCCCCGCGCGGGCGCGTACTTCACGTTCTCGCGGAGGGTCCGGACCTCGTCGATGCCCCGGTTGGAGGCGGCGTCGATCTCGATGACGTCCACCGCGGCGCCCGCCTGCACCTCGTGGCAGACGGCGCAGGCGGCGCAGGCGTCGGACCCCGTGCGGGCGGGACAGAGGAGCGCCTTCGCCAGGAGACGGGCGGTGGTGGTCTTCCCCACGCCCCGGGGGCCGGCGAAGAGGTAGGCATGGGCGATGCGGCCGGACGCCAGCGCGTTCTTCAGCGTGCGCGTGATCGCGTCCTGCCCGACGACCGCGTCGAAGGTCTGCGGCCGCCATTTGCGCGCGAGGACCTGGTAGCTCAAGTGGTCGTGCACCCTCCGTCGAACGACGCGTCCTGCGATCTCCCCGCGGAGCCGGCTCCGGCCAGGTACTCCCACGGCACACGAGAGGGTCGCCTTACCGTTGCTCCCTTCCGGGCCTGGCGGGGTTCGGCGATTCTCGTTGCGCGGGGCCCAGCCCTCATCGCCTCCCCGCGAGGCTCATTCAACACGTGCCGCCCTCGAGAGGGAATTCAACCCCGCTGAAGCGGATTGCGGGTTACAGGGCACCGCTAACTCCCCATCTAGCACGACCACGCCGAGTCCCTCGGGTCGAGATGTGGCGGAGGGGGTGGGATTCGAACCCACGGCACAGGGGTTCGCCCCGTGCACGGCATTTCCAGTGCCGCACCTTCGGCCGCTCGGTCACCCCTCCGTCCTAGCTCTTGCCACCGTCGAGCGTGTTTCGGATTCCGGGTCCCGACCACGTCAAGATAGCGCTGAATACCTGCCCGCCTGTAGATCATCACGCGGCGCCGCCCATCGGACCGTGCCGGCAGACCCGCCGCGAGCAGGACCTCATGGACCGACCGGAGCAGCGGCCACGCGTGAGACACGTACACGAGTCCGATGCTGCGGTATCGCCGTCCTCGCACGACGTGCGTATGGCTGTAGATGCTCCCGTCCGTGTCGATGAGCCCGCGCACACACGCACGCGCCAGGTTGCCGCGCAACCGAATCCACGCGGGCATGTCGACCTGCTTCCGAATCTTGTTCCCGCGCGGCACGCCCTTCTGGCCCACGAACTCGACGAGGTTCGTCGCAGTCAGTGTCAGATAGAGCGCGTTCTCCTCGGCGCGCTCGCTCGTCTTGACGTCGATCTCGAACAGCCGCTCGGCCAGAGCCGCGACGTACGCCGCATACGCACGATCGGTCGTCCGGTTCAGCACAATCCTGACCTGGTGCTGCGACACTGTGCCGTCGCCGAGGACGATCCCGATGAACTCGGCGAGTTCTTCGGTCTCCGGGGGAGTTCGGATCGCCTTCCGCACGACGGCACCGAGTGCCGCGTAAGCCTCTGGCCGTTCCCGCCGACGCTGTTGACTGACCAGCCCACCTCTTCGCCTGCCATCTTGAGTCGCAGGGTTGCCATGGGTCGCGTTCCATTTGACCGCACGCGCCGTCGCAGCCTTGGATGTGCTCCAGAACTCCGCGAGAGTCCCAGCAGGTGTGGGAAGCGGAACGCCGGATCGGTCCTGGAGGAGGAGCGCGGTCTCCGCCGACATCAGCCACTTCTCCCGCGCCCAGTCACGCAGCGTTCCCGGATGGCACCCAGCAATCCGGGCGACGAGCTCCCACCGACCGCCCAGCGCTTGCCTGACGCGGTCAAGGAAGCGCGTCTGCTCACCACGGGCCAGTACGATCCGAGTCACGCGCTCCTACATCCAGGGGTGAAGAATTGGCGGAGGGGAGAGGATTTGAACCCCCGAG
>DATIEW010000659.1:0-2054 GCA_035455585.1 Vicinamibacterales bacterium
ATCAACAGGATGTTCGTGAAGCTGAAAATGACGGTATTGGCGCCGATTGCCAGCGCCAGCGTGAGCGCGACGACGGCCGAGTGGCCCGGCTGCCTGGAGATGAGCCTGGCGCCGTAACGGAGGTCCTGAAGCAGACTTCGCATGGAACAGCCCTCGTGACGGGACACTTTTTCTACGTTGTCCCGCAGGAGCGAGTTCCATGGACGGTGCGACACACCGCCCGCGGGCCGGAATGCTGCATCCGCAGCGTGCCTATTCGGAGAACGGCGCGGGTGCTTCCGGCACGGACCAGACGATGCGCGTGAACTGGCCGCGCTGCAGCAGCTCCCGCCCCTTTCCGCCGCGGCCGGTGACCTCGTACTTCGCCGTGCTGATGGTCTGCTCGGCGCCACGCGTCGTCTCGACGGTCAGGAGATCGCGGTCGCCCGTGGACGCGATGAACCCGAGCACGCGATCCGCGCCCGAGGTCAGCTTGATCAGGATGACGCCGCGTCCAGGGCCGGACAGGAAGTTCACTTCATCCGCCCTGCAGAGGATCGCACGCGCTTCGCGGGTCGCGGCGATGATCACCTCGCCTCCCGTCAAGCGCGCCACGCCGACGAGCTGCGCGGTGCCGGCCGCCCGGGCATAGCGGCGGCCGGAGCGCGTGCTGGGCTCGACGAACGGCTCGAGGGAGAACCGCAGGCTGTAGCCGTCGCTCGAAACCGCCACCGCGTGTGCGGGAGGCACGTCGCCCGCCTTGCGAGGAACGATCTGACCCGCGACACGGGGATCCAGGCTCAGTGCGGCGACGATCCGCTCGCCATCCTTCAGCTTGAAGAACCGCTGGATCGGCTCCCCGTAGCCGGTTGACGCTGGGACATCTGCGATGCGGGCGGTGTAGGCGACGCCGAAATTGCTGAAGAAGACGACCGACGCCCTGGTGCTGCCCGGGAGCACCGCCGCCACGGCGTCCCCCTCGCGCACGCGCGTGGCGGAGACGTCCCTGACTTCCTTCTGCCGCTTCACCCAGCCGTCGCGCGACACGATCACGACGTTGTCTTCCTCGACGATGAAGTCCTCGGCGGTGTATTCGGCTTCGCCTTCGTCGCTCGATATCGCCGTGCGCCGCGCGTCGCCGTACTTCTTCTGCACGTCCTCGATCTCGACGCGGACGACGCCCCAGCGCCCGGGCTCGTCCTTCAGCAGCGCATTGATCTGGCGCGTGCGGCGGCGCTTCTCTTCGAGCTCGTTGCGGATGAGCAGGATCTCGAGCCGGGCCAGGCGGTAGATCTTCAGCTCGAGAATCGCGTCCGCCTGGTCGGCATCGAGCCCGAATCGCTTGATGATCTGCTGGGCAGCGTCCGGCTTCCCTTCCGACCGGCGCACGATCTTCAGGATCTCGTCCAGCGCGTCGAAGACCTTCTCGAACCCCTCGAGGATGTGGACGCGCTTCCTGAGCGCCGCCAGCTCGTGCTCGAGCCGCCTGGTAACCACCTCCAGGCGGAAGTGCAGGAAGTGCCAGAGCACCTCGTGCAGATCCATCCGCTTGGGGCGCCCCACCTCCACGTTCCCCTCGGTCGGCTCGAGACACGTGAGATTGACGATGAAGCTGGTCTGCAGCGGCGTGTGCTTGAAGAGGTACGCCATCACCATCTTCTCGTCGGCGTCCCTCTTCAGCTCGAGCGCGATCCGGACGTCCTCGGTCGACAGATCCTTCACGTCGAGGAGCGGCGGGAGCTTCCGGCTCAGCGCCACCTCGGCTATCCGCTCCACCAGCGAGGCCTTGTTCACCGTGTAGGGCACGCTCGTGATGTAGATCGTCCTGCCGCCCCGCGTCACGGGGCCCTCCTCCCAGGTCGCCCGCAGCCGGACGGCGCCCGAGCCCGTCTTGTAGATCTGCTTCAGCTCCTCGGGAGAGTTGAGCATCTGCCCGCCGGTCGGAAAATCGGGCCCCTTCACGTACCGGCACAGCTGGACGCTCGACAGATCGGGGTTGTCGAGCAGCTTGAGGAGCGCCGTGCAGACCTCGGTGAGGTTGTGCGGCGGGATGTTGGTTGCCATGCCGACGGCGA
>DATIEW010000660.1:0-3047 GCA_035455585.1 Vicinamibacterales bacterium
GCCCTTGCAGACCTTTACGACGGCGCCGAGGTGACGATTACCGACGAAACGCGATGAACCCGGAAACACCGTCATGAGAAAACTCGCCGAAGTCTGCGTCCATCGTCCGGTCTTTGCGACGATGCTGATCGCCGCGCTGACGGTCGTCGGCGGCGTCTCGTTCTTCCTCCTGGGAGTCGATCGCTACCCGCGGATCGAGATGCCGATCGTCTCGGTCACGACGTCGAACCCGGGGGCGACGCCGGAGAACGTCGAGACCGAGATCACCGATCGCATCGAGGCAGCGGTGAACACCGTGGCCGGCATCGACGAGCTCCGGTCGACCTCGAACGAGGGCCGGTCGCGGGTGACGATCACCTTCGAGCTGTCCAAGAATCCCGACGTGGCGGCGCAGGAAGTGCGGGCGAAGGTCGATCCGGTGATGCGCGATCTGCCGGAGACCGCCGACCCGCCCGTCGTGCAGAAGCAGGATCCCGATTCGTCGCCGGTCGTCCTCTTCTCCATCTCCGCCCCCATGATGTCGGCCGAGCTGACGACGTTCATCGAACAGAACATCCAGAAGCGGCTGGAGTCGGTCAGCGGCGTCGGCGAGGTCTTCATGTACGGCGCGCGGCGGCGCGAGATTCACATCAAGATCGACCCCGACCGTCTCACCGCGTACGGACTGTCCACGACCGACGTGGCCACGGCTCTGCGGGCGCAGAACCTCGAGCTGCCCGGGGGGCGCCTCGAACAGGGGGCTCGCGAGCTGTCGGTGCGGACGATCGGGCGCCTGCGCCACCCGCGCGAGTTCGAGGACCTGGTCGTCGCCACGCGCGGGAACTCCACGATCCGGATCCGCGACCTGGGTACGGTCGAGGACACGGGTGCCGATCCCACGTCGGTTTCGATGCTGAACGGCCAGCCGGCGATGAGCGTCGCGATCCGCAAGCAGAGCGGGGTGAACACCGTTGCGCTCGCCGACGCGATCAAGGCCAGGATGAGCGAAATCGCCCGGACGCTGCCCCCCACGTTCCAGGTCCGGCTGGTTCGCGACGACTCGGAGTTCATCCGCTCGTCGCTCCACGCCATCGAGGAGCACCTCGTGCTGGGCGGCATCCTGGCGTCGGTCATCGTGCTGATCTTTCTCCGGAACTTCCGCTCGACGATCATCGCGGCCATCGCGATCCCGACCTCGATCATCGGGGCGTTCTCGGCGATGGCCGCGCTCGGCTTCACCCTGAACCAGATGACGATGCTGGCGCTCACGCTGATGGTCGGCATCGTCATCGACGATGCCATCGTGGTGCTGGAGAACATCTATCGTTTCATAGAGGAAAAGGGCTTGCCGCCGTTCCAGGCGGCGATCGAAGGCACGCGCGAGATCGCCCTCGCGGTCATGGCGACAACGATGTCGCTGCTGGCGGTGTTCCTGCCCGTCGGATTCCTGGGCGGGATCGTCGGGCGGTTCATGTCGTCGTTCGGGCTGACGGCCGCGGCCGCCATCGCCATCAGCCTGCTCGTCTCGTTCACGCTCACGCCGATGCTGGCCGCTCGATGGATCAAGCGCCACGAGCCGCACGACCGCGTACGCGGCGCGCGGGCAGAACCGGACATCGCCGAATCACGGCGCGGTTTCTACCGGCATATCGACCGCGCCTACAGCGGGCTGCTGAAGTGGTCGCTGGCGCACCGGTGGGCGGTGGTGATGGCCTGCGCGTTCGTCGTGGTGTCCACGTATCCGCTCTTCCGGATCTCCGGCCTCAACTTCACGCCCGACGAGGATGAATCGCGGTTCCAGCTGACGCTGCGCCTGCCGGTAGGCTCCAGCCTCGGAGCCACGCAGTCGCTGATCGATCGCATCTCGCGCGACATCCACGATCGGCTGCCCGGCGTCACCGACGTGCAGGGCATGGCGGGCTACGGCGGCGGGTCGAGCGGATCGAACGTCGGGATGATGTTCGTGAGGCTGAAGCCGATCGAAGAGCGCGACATCTCGCAGCAGCAGCTCATCGTCCGCGCCCGGTCGCTGATCCAGCCGTACCGTGAGTCGGCCATCATCTCGATCCAGGGATCGAGCGGCCTCTCGTTCGCCGGGGGACGCGGCGCGGCCATCCAATACGCGCTCGTCGGGCCGAACCTCGAGAAGCTCGACGACTACACCGCACGCGGCATCGAGAGGATGAGCCGGAGCCCTGCCCTTGTCGACGTGGATCGGAGCTACCAGCCGGGCCTCCCCGAACTGCGAATCGACATCGACCGCCGCCGCGCGGCCGACCTGGGCGTCCGCGCACAGGACATCTCGCAGACGGTCAACGCCCTCATCGCCGGACAGAAGGTGACCACGTTCAACGCCGCGAGCGATCAGTACGAGGTCGTGCTGAAGGCGCAGGACTCGTTCCGCCGGACTCCCGAATCGGTGGCCGCCGCGACGGTGCGGACCGCGTCGGGCGAGCTCGTGCAGCTCCGCAACCTCGTGACCTTCACTGAAGGAGAGGGACCCGCCTCGATCGACCGGCTCAACCGCCAGCGTCAGATTACGATCTCGGCCAATCCCGCGCCCGGCGTCTCCCAGGCTGAAGCGCAGGCGGCGCTCGAGGCCGCCTTCGCCGAACTGGACATGGAGCCCGGCTACTCGCTCGTGACGAGCGGCCAGTCGCGCGAGCTGGCGCGCGCGGCGTATTACTTCGCCATCGCCTTCGCGCTTTCCTTCATCTTCATGTACATGGTGCTGGCGGCGCAGTTCGAGTCGTTCATCCACCCGGTCACGATTCTGCTGACGCTGCCGCTCGCCGTGCCGTTCGGACTGCTCGCGTCGCTCATATTCGGACAGCAGCTCAACATCTACTCCGCGCTCGGCGTCCTGCTCCTCTTCGGCATCGTCAAGAAGAACGCGATCCTGCAGATCGACCACACGCTCGGACTGCGGGCAAGGGGATATGAGCGCTACGAGGCCATCATCCAGGCGAACCGCGATCGTCTGCGGCCGATCCTGATGACCACGCTGGCGCTGGTGGCCGGCATGACGCCGCTCGTGCTGCGATCCGGTCCCGGCGCCGAGACCAACC
>DATIEW010000661.1:0-3813 GCA_035455585.1 Vicinamibacterales bacterium
CCGGATGACCGCGAGCTGGGCGTCATGGTCGATCGCGTGGCGGTAAGATAGTCGGGTCTTCCGCTCATGTCACGGCTCCAGATCTACGACCCGCGCGAGCGGGCGCTCGTTCGCGCTGCCGACGGCGCGCTCGCTGTAGCAGCGGCGGTCGCGCGCCCGTTCCGGCGCCGCGCGCGGCCTGCCGCGCCTGCGCGCATCCTGCTCCTCCGGCTCGAGCGGATCGGGGATCTGGTGATGGTGCTGCCGGCCATCCGCGACGTCAGAGCGCTCGCGCCCGCGGCAGCGATCGATCTCGTGGTCGGCGGCTGGAACGCCGCGCTCGCCGGGGCGATCCCATCGGTCAGCTCCGTGGAGACACTGGATGCGAGGTGGCTCGGTCGCAACGGCCGCGGGACCGGTGTGGGGCGGTTGCTTGCGGCGGCGCGGCGATGGCGAACACGCCGCTACGACCTGGCCATCAACTTCGAGCCGGACATCCGCAGCAACCTGATGCTTGCGGCATCCGGAGCCGGCTGGACCGCAGGATGGACCAGTGGCGGCGGAGGATCCCTCCTCGATTGCGCGCTCGAGTACGATGGGCGGGCGCACACGTCCTCGAACGCGCGGCGGCTCGTGTCGAGCGCGTTTCAACGCGCGGCCCCCGATTCACCCCTCGATCTGCTCACGCTCCCTGACGACGTCCGGCGCGCGGCATGCGTGAGGCTCGGGCCAGGACTTCAGGCTCCGCTCGTGGGCGTCCACGCCAGCGGAGGGCGTCCAGTCAAACAGTGGGAACCGGAGAAGTTCGCGGAAGTCGCCCAGCGGCTGGCCGTCGAGCGGGGTGCGACGATTGTCCTGACCGGATCGACAGCCGATCGAGCGCTCGTCGGCGGCATCAAGAAGACGATTCCCGCCAGGCAGGTCATCGACGTATCGGGGGAAGCCGATCTGCTCCTCCTGGCGGCGCTTCTGGAACGCCTGGACCTGCTCATCACCGGGGACACCGGCCCGATGCACCTGGCGGCAGCGGTGAGCACGCCGATCGTGGCCGTGTTCGGGCCGTCGGATCCGCGCCGCTACGCGCCTCCCGGAGCCCGCATCGTCCGCATCGATCTGCCGTGCAGTCCGTGCAACCGCATCCGGCTGCCTCCGGCCCGGTGCAAGGGTCACACGCCGGATTGCCTGGCCGGCATCACGGCGGACGCGGTGTTCGATGCCGCAGTCTCGGTACTGGACCGGGCGTCCCTGCGCGATGCGCCGGGACACGCGACGGCATGAGCGGCGCGGCGTTCGAGGTCATGACGGGATCGAGACGCAGGCGGGTGGCGCTCGCGGACTATCTCGACGCGAGATGCCTGGAACGCGCCGCGGCGGAGGCGTACGACTGGATCAAGGGGCTCCGTCATGCCGTCGTGGACGGTCAGCCACTGCGGCGGCGGTTCACGTTCCGCGGCGACTCGCTCTGGTGGTTCGCAGAGATCTATCTCCACAAGGAACAGCGGATCGCTGCGATCTTCCGCACGCTCTCCGCGCTCGACGCGCTCGTCACGCACGAGCGTCCGGACGAGGTACGGCTCTTACAGGGCGAGCGGCTGACACGCCTGCTGGCGCAGCGCCTCTTCGAGGCGCGCGGGGTGAAGTACTCGGGCACGCGACCTTCGGATGGTTCACGGCTGGAACTCGTGAGAATGGAGGCGCGCGCGTGGTGGCTGCACCACGCCGCGCTGGCGTCGCGCCTCAGGGCGCGCCGGCCGGCTGCGCCGGCCAGGGCGACGGTGGCGGCGTTCGTCCATCGCGCGTTCTGGCGGGCCGATACGGGCGAGGGCAGCGCCGAGGCCTACATCGGGCCGGTGCTCGACGCGCTGGAACGGCGGGTCGGGCGCGAAGAAGTGGCGTGCGTGAGCCTGGGTCCGTCCTCGAACTTCATCGCACGGCGCTGGTGGCATGCCCTGCGCGGACCGGACGACGCCGGCGCGATCGAGAGCTACGCGCCGCTGGCGCGCCTGTCCGAGTCACGCTCTCTGTGGCGGGAGCGCTACCACATGCGCCGCGCGCTGTGGAACAGCGGGGAGCTTCGCCAACTGTCGACGATCCGCGGCTGCGACTGCTGGCCGATCGTTCGCATGGAGCTGTCCGGCATCGCACTGCTGCAGTGGCCCTGGTCGGCGCGGGCGATGGACGAAGCCGCGGCTGCGCTCGACACGCTGCGGCCGGCGGCCGCCGTGACGTACGCCGAGGCGGGAGGCTGGGGGCGTGCCGTGATCCTCGAATGCCGCCGGCGCGGCATCCGATCGATCGGCATCCAGCACGGGTTCATCTACCGTCACTGGTTGAACTACCTGCACGAGCCCGACGAGATGCGGCCCGATCCGGCCAACACGCAGGACGCGGGATTCCCCAGGCCGTCGCTGACGCTGCTCTTCGACGGCTATGCCAGCGAGCATCTCGTCGGACGCGGACGGTTCCCCCCGGCGTCCCTGGCCGTGACCGGAAGCGCCAGGCTCGATGCGCTCGTGCGGGAGGCGCGGAGGCTCTCCGGGGAGGACGTCACGCGCGCGCGCAGAGAGGCGGGTTGCGCGCCCGGAGAAACGCTCGTGCTCGTGGCGGCGAAGCACCGCGAGGCGCAGCACGTTCTCGCGCCGTTCGTCGCCGGGGCGGCGGCTCTCCCGGCCGTCCGGCTCGCGATCAAAACCCACCCGGCGGAGACGCCCGACGTCTACGCGGGGATGGCCGGGGCCCGCGCGATGGTGACCGTCCTCCCGTCGACGGCGCCGCTCGCGCCGCTCCTCCTGGCGAGCCGCGCGATCGTGACAATGAACTCGACCGTGGCCCTCGATGCCGCAGTCCTCGACATCCCCGCGCTCGTGATCGGGCTGCCCAACAACCTCTCGCCGTTCGTGGACGCCGGGATCATGGCGGGCGCAGACCAGGCGTCGGATGCCTCGGCGCTCGCGCGGATCCTGTATGATGAGGAGTTTCGTCAGCAGCTGGGACGGGCCAGAAGGGCTTTCCTGGCCCGGTATCGAATGGATTCGGATGGCCGTGCGGCCGACCGCGCGGCCGACGCGGTGCTCGGCGGCGCGTGACAGGCTGGACCGTCGCCCGGGAGGCATTGTCGATTCGATGCGTGTACTGATCACGGGCGGCGCCGGGTTCGTGGGCTCCCACCTCTCGGACGGGCTCCTGGCGCGCGGCGACGAGGTCTTCGTGCTCGACAACCTGTCGACCGGATCGATCGAGAACATCTCCCACCTGAAGTCACACCCGAGATTCCACTACACGATCGAGAGCGTCACGAACGAACCTGTGCTCGCGGAGCTGATCGACCAGTGCGACGCGGTCGTGCACCTCGCCGCAGCGGTGGGCGTCAAGCTGATCGTGGAGGCGCCCGTCCACACCATTGAGACGAACGTGCACGGAACCGAGGTCGTGCTGAAGCACGCCAACAAGAAGAAGAAACTGGTCGTCATCGCGTCGACCTCCGAGGTCTACGGCAAGAGCAATGACGTCCCCTTCCGCGAAGACTCGGATCTCGTGCTGGGACCGACGCCGAAGCACCGCTGGGCCTACGCCTGCAGCAAAGCCATCGACGAGTTCCTGGCCCTCGCCTATTGGAAGGAACGAAAGCTGCCGGTCATCATCGTGCGCTTCTTCAACACCGTCGGTCCGCGGCAGACCGGGCAATACGGGATGGTGATTCCCAATTTGGTCCGGCAGGCGCTCGCCGGACAGCCGATGACGGTGTTCGGCGATGGGACGCAGTCGCGTTCGTTCACCCACGTCCGCGACGTCGTCGAGGCCCTCATCCGCCTGGTGAGCGAACCCGCGGCGGTC
>DATIEW010000662.1:0-13323 GCA_035455585.1 Vicinamibacterales bacterium
GACGGCATGCAGGTGCAGGAACACGTTGCCGAACACGAATGTCGAGCGCGTCCGATCGGTCGCAGGGAAGCCGCCGGTTCGGAACGCCGTCTCGCGCAGCACGTGGGGCACCGCGCGCAGATTGGCCGCGAATCGGCCGAGGCCTGTCGAAGGGGGCGGCACGCCCGGCGACGCGCGCTCCGGCGCTCGATGGTCCGCGGCTATCATGCGTTCACCTTCGTGCCGGCCGGCACGTTCGAATCCTCGTCGACGATGCAGGTGTCGCCCGAGAGGACGACCTTCTTCCACGCGAGGGCAGTCGGTGCAGGCCCCTTCACGACCGCCCCATCGGCTGCGAATCGAGAGCCGTGGCAGGGACACTCGAAGCCGGCCGCCGTGGGCCGGACGATGCAGCCCAGGTGCGTGCAGACGGTCGAGATGGCGTAGATCCCGGCAGCGTCCCGGTAGAGCGCCACCGACCGGCCGGGCGGCACGAAGGCCTCCCCCTCGGCGAGCGAGGCGGGAAGCGCCACGCGAAAGCGGCGCGACGGCGAAGCCAGCACGGCCGTCTTCGGCAGGCGCAGCATCCCGACCACGGCGAAGAGCGCCGCCGCGGCGGTCGCCCACATCGACGCCAGTCCTAGGAAATCGCGGCGCGGCATCGGCTCCGGGTCGAGGCGCGATCCGGAAGCTCCCGGTACGGTCGTCATGCGCTCCTCCAGCAGGCCTGAAAGGTCGTGCGCTCCATCGTGATGGCGTCGGCCGGGCACCTCATCGCGCAGAGGGCACAGCGGATGCAGCGGTCCTCGTCCTTGAGGATCGCGGAGTTCCCGGCGGGGTCCGCATCCACTCCGAGCAGGCTCTCGACCAGTGACTGCAGCCCGGGCGTCGGCGTGAGATCGCTCAGCGGGACGAGCTTCAGGCAGCTCGTCGGGCACACGTCCACGCATCCGCCGCAGAGCACGCAGCGAACGCCGTCGAATACCGGGGTAATCCCGCAGTCGAGGCACCGCGACGCTTCCCGCATCGCCTGCTCGCGGCTGAAGCCGATCTCGACGGGCGCCGCGGGATGCGCGAGCCGCTCGGCGGGGGACGCGGTCGGGACCCCCTGGCGGCGAATCGATTCGTAGCCAGGCTCGCGGCGATATCGCTCGATCGGGATGTGCGCCGTGACGGCTTGAGGCTCGAGCGTCTCGCCGGTGACGTACTGATAGACGGAGCGTGCCGCGGCCTTGCCTGACGCCACGGCGTCGATGAGCAGGCGCGTACCGTGGGCGAGATCTCCCGCCACGAAGACGCCGGGCGCCGTCGTCGCCTGCGAGCGTGGCTCCACCTTGGGCCAGCCGGGACGAACCTGCTCGATGTCGGCGCCTCCTTCGTGCAGAAACGACAGGTTCGGCGCCTGTCCCACGGCGAGCAGGGCCGTGTCGCAGTGGACCGTGATCCGTTCGTCATCGTCGAACACGGGAGCGAACCGGCGCTGCTCGTCGTAGACGCGGAGCGCGCGCCTGAACGTCACGCCCGTGACGTCGCCCCCCGAGTCACGGAGGATTTCGACTGGCCCCCAGCCGTTCAGCCGCTCGATGCCCTCCTCGTCGCCTTCCACTATCTCGATCGTGTCGGCCGGCATCTCCTCGAGCGTCTCGAGCGAGACGAGCCGGACCGCGGACGTGCCGGGGAGCCGTGCGGCCGCGCGGGCTGTATCGGACGCGACCTGGCGCAGCACCGTCCGGGCGACGTCGTAGGCGACGTTCCCGCCGCCAATCACCACGATCTCGGCCCCGAGATCGAGCGGCTCGCCGAGCGCGACCCCGCGAAGCAGGTCCACGCCGCCGAGGACGCCTGGGCCGCGCTCTCCTGGCAGGCCGAGCGCACGCGAGCTCTTGGCGCCGACGGCGACGATCACTGCGGCGTATTCGCGGCGCAGCTCCTCGAAGCTGATGTCGGGACCGACGGTCACGCCGCAGAGAATCTGGACGCCGAGGGCTTCGATGACCGCGATCTCCCGCTCGATCAGCTCTCTCGGAAGGCGATAGGCCGGAACGCCGACCGCCAGCATGCCGGCGGCGACAGGTTCGGTCTCGAAGACCACCGGGCGGCAGCCGAGCAGCGCGAGGTCGTGCGCAGCCGAGAGCCCGGCCGGCCCTGCGCCGATGACGGCGACGCGCTCACCGTTGGCAGGACGGAACTGTCCCTCTACCGCGGTGCGAAGCAGCGCCGCCATTTCCTCCGCATCGGCAGCCACATCCGGGACGTACGACTGCACGGCGCCCAGGATCTCCAGGGGGGACCGCACTTCGGGTCCCGCGGCTTCGCAGGCGGCACGCTTCAGGGCCCGGATCGCGATCGGGCGGTCGTTGGCCACGAAGACGCCATCCGGATCGACCCGCGGGATCTTCCCGCGGCGGCACGCCGCCTCGCACGGCGCCCCGCAGATGCGGCCACAGATCGAGGCGAACGGATTCGGCCCGCGCGCGATCAGGTAGGCCTCCTCGAACCGCCCGTCCGCAATCGCGCGCACGTAGCCGCGCGCGTCGGTGTGCACGGGACAGGCGACCTGACACGAGATCAGCCTCCGGTGATAATCGTCGCCGGGGACCTCGACGCTGAGCCGAACAGGTTCACCTGCCATGTCGCGTCCGTCTTCGCCCGAAGTATCCGGTTGGCGGGTGCGCGCCGTCCGGATACGGCCCGATCAGCCCTGACGCGGACCTTACCGCCGACGGCAACGCCTGGGTATGACGGCGGTCATATCGCTAGGAGCTAGGAGCTAGGAGACGTGTTAAGGTGCAGAGGGAGGCGCGCACATGAAGACCATCTGCCTGCCGCTGGCAGTCTTCGCGGCGGTCGTGCCGCTCGCGGCGCAGCGGACCCTGGACCTGTCGGCCTACCGCATCGTCGATCTGACGCACCCCTTCAACGCGAAGACGATCTACTGGCCGACGGCTCCGTCGAGATTCGAGCTCGAGCGCCTCGCCTACGGCAAGACCGACGGTGGGTATTTCTACTCCGCCTATGCGCTGAGCACGCCGGAGCACGGCGGAACCCACCTGGATGCGCCCGTGCACTTCGCGGAAAAGGGCCTGAGCGCCGACCGGATCCCGCTCGAGCGGCTGGTGGCGCCGGCCGTGGTCGTAGATATCTCGTCGAAGTGCGCCTCCGATCGCGACTACCGCCTGACGAGAGACGATGTGCTGGGTTTCGAGAAGAGCAACGGACGCATCGGGCCCGGAACGATCGTGCTGCTCCGGACAGGCTGGAGCCGGCACTGGCCGGATCCGAAGCTGTACCTGGGGGACGATACCCCGGGCGACGTTTCCAAGCTCAGCTTCCCGAGCTACGGAGAGGACGCCGCGCGGCTGCTCGTCGAGGAGCGGCAGGTCGGCGTGCTGGGGATCGATACGGCGTCCATCGACTACGGGCGCTCGACGGATTTCATCGTCCACCGGGTCGCGGCGGCGCGCAACGTGCCCGGTCTGGAGAACCTGACCAATCTCGATCAGATTCCTCCGCGCGGCGCGACGGTTATCGCGCTGCCGATGAAGATCGAAGGCGGATCCGGCGGCCCGCTCCGCGTCGTCGCGCTAGTGCCCGGGTCATGAGCGTCGAGTCTGCTATCGAGCGTGCAATCAGTTCATGAACTGCCTCAATTGCGGCGGCGCGATGCAGTTGTTCGCGACGCGCGGCTACTTCTTCTGCCGGTACTGCGGCTCGTACCACTTTCCGGAAACCGCCGTCGACGACGGCGTGCGCGTGCTGTCCGAGAGTCCCCAGAACCTGCAGTGCCCGGCGTGCGCAGGCCGACTGTCCACGGCCCTCCTCGACCCGGCGCATCCCGTGCACCACTGCCGGACCTGCCGGGGCGTCCTCATGCCGAGGGGCACCTTCGCCGACGTCGTCCGGGTGCGGCGTGCCTGGGCGCAAGGCCCGCCCGCGGCGCCAGTGCCACTGCAGCAGGACGAGCTTCGCCGCAGCGTCCTCTGTCCGGTCTGCCGCAAGTCCCTGACGACGCACCCGTACCTCGGTCCCGGCAACGTCGTGATCGACAGTTGTGACTCGTGCGACGTGATCTGGCTGGATTTCGGCGAGCTCAGACAGATCGTCAACGCGCCGGGGAAGGACCGCGGCGGGCGCGAAGGAACCGCGGCGCGCGCCGCGGATTGGGAGCCGGTGGGCCCGGCGCGCGACGACACGGGCGTCGGGGCCGAGCCACCGGCCATTGACCTGCTCGACGCGATGCTGTCCCTGTTCGACCGATAGAGGCGTTGACCGACTGAAAACTGAGTTCCGTTGCCATTCACCATGCTGCTCGCCGTCGTCCTCGTCGCCGCTGCTGCTGCTGGAACAGCGGCGCAGGATTGCGCTACCTGGTCGGAGTGTCGGGACCGGGCTCTCGACGCCGCCGCGCGTCAGAGCTATGAGGAGTTCCACGACTTCTGCTGGCGGGCCATGCAGAAGGGGCCCCGGAACGATACCGGGCTGATGGCGCTGCTCGCGCGAGCCCAGAGTTTGAGCGGCAGGCCGCACGATGCGCTGGTGATGCTCGAGCGGCTTTCGGACCTGGGGGTCGTGACCGACGCGGCCGAGAGCGATGATTTCCGGCGGGTGCGCGCGCTTCCCGGCTGGGCAGATCTGACGGCGCGGATTGCCGGAATGCCGGCCGGAGCCTCCGGGGGTCCAGCTGAAGGCCCACGGGCTGGAACGCCCGCCGGACGGCCCGCCGCCGGAGCGTCCTCTGATGACGCGCGATCGGCGCCGCCCACCGCCACCGAGAAGACGGCGGGTGCCGCGGGCGTTCTCGAGGAGACGAGCGTCGCAGCGGGCAGCGAGGTGCTCCGCATACCGCTGCTGCCGTTCACGCCTTCGGGCCTGGCACACGATGCCGTGTCGAACCGCTTCATCATCGGTAGCCGGCTGGACCGGAAGCTGACCGTCGTCGGAGAGCAGTCTCGACGCATTGCCAACCTCGCGGGTCCCGAATCGGCCGGCTTTGGCGAGATTGCCGCGTTGTCGATCGATGCGCGCGAGGGGGACCTCTGGGTCGTCAGCACGTCCGGCGAGCCCCCGTCGTCGCGACTGCACAAGCTGCAGCTGATCTCGGGGCGGCTCCTCTACACGGTGGAGCCTGCCAGCGGCTTCGAG
Organism: Vicinamibacterales bacterium; assembly: GCA_035455585.1. Lineage (GTDB taxonomy): Bacteria > Acidobacteriota > Vicinamibacteria > Vicinamibacterales > 2-12-FULL-66-21 > DATIEW01. The sequence goes on from DATIEW010000662.1 coordinate 5,122, forward strand.
CCGGCAGGCTTCGCCGACGTAGCGGTGACGCCAGGCAGCACGGTCGTGGTGCTCGACAGGATTGGAAGGCGGGTGTTCCGGCTCGCGCCGGACTCGCGCGAGCTGCAGCTTGCCGCCTCGCTCGACCTCGCCGAGCCCGCCAGCATCGCACCCGCGTCCGACGCAGTCGCCTACGTGACCAACGACAGGAGCGTGGCACGCGTCGACTTCACCTCGGGATCGAGCAGAGCGGTGAGAGCCGCGCCGGGGATCGATCTGAGCGGCGTGGCGTGGATCAGATGGTCACGCGGCGCGCTCATCGCCATCCAGGCAACGGATGCCGGCCGCTACCGCATCGTCCGGCTGACGCTGGATCGTGGCGGCCGCAGCGTCACCGCGCTGCGAGTCCTCGCCCAGGATCTCGCGATGAGCAACCCGGCGGCTGCGGTCCTGTCCGCCGGGGTTCTCTACTATCTGACCGGGGCGGAGGGCGACGCCGACGCTGCCATCAGTCGCGTGGCGATCCGGTAGAAGCGCTCGCGCTCCAACTCCCAACTCCCAACTCCCAACGCGTGAGTTATTCCCGCCGTCTGCCTTGCGTGTGCGTTGGAGAATTGCGAATTTGAAATCGGGAACGTGGGAAGTTGGGAGTTGGCAGTTGGGAATTGGGAGTCAGATTCGTGATCCGCTTTCAGAACCGTGAGAGCCGGAGACCGGAGCGGCCAGGCTGGCCGGGGCAACCTACGCTGTTTTTCCGGCGATTGCGCGACTTGTTCGCTCCCGCCCGAACGGAATGAGTTATGCGATGCCCTACGGCAGCAACGGCACCTCTCCTCAAGGCGGGGGCAGGACGGATGCGCCAGCACCGTCCTGCCGCTCGTCATAATCCGGAGCAAAAATGAGCCTGCTGTCGGCCTTCTCGACCGACGTCGCGATCGACCTCGGTACAGCCAACACGTGTGTCTTCGCCCGTGGCCGCGGGATTGTGCTGAACGAGCCATCGATCGTGGCCTTCAACACCGCGAAGGGCGCCATCGAGGCGGTCGGGACCGAGGCTCACGAGATGCTTGGTCGCACCCCGGCGAACATCAAGCCCGTCAGGCCGATGAAAGACGGGGTCATCGCCGATTTCGACGCGGCCGAGAAGATGCTGATGCACTTCGTGCGGAAGGTTCAGGGCAACCGGCCGCTCCGGCGCCCGCGGCTGATCATCGGCGTCCCGCCGGAGATCACGCAGGTCGAGCGGCGGGCGGTGAAGGACAGCGGCTTCCGGGTGAAGGCCAGCGAGGTGTACCTGGTCGATGAGCCCATGGCTGCGGCGATCGGCTCCGGCCTGCCCATCACCGAAGCAGCCGGCAACATGATCATCGACATCGGCGGCGGGACGACGGATATCGCGGTCATCTCGCTGGCGGGCACCGTCTACGGCCGTTCGCTTCGTGTCGCCGGCAACGCCCTCGACGAAGCCATCATCCAATACATGCGCCGGTCACACAACCTGCTGATCGGCGACCGGACTGCCGAACAGATCAAGTTCGAGGTCGGCTCGGCGGCGCCCCTCGACAAGCGGATCACGATGGAGGTCAAGGGACGGCACCTGCTCGAAGGCGTGCCGCGGACGGTGCTGATTACCGATGCGGATATCCTGGAGGCGGTCTCCGAACCGATCCGGCTGATCGTCCTGGCGGTTCGTGACGCGCTGGAGCGGGTCCCGCCCGAGCTGTCCGCCGACATCTACGACCGCGGCGTCGTGCTGACCGGAGGCGGCGCGCTGCTGCGCAACCTCGACCGGCGACTTCGAGATGAGACGGGCCTCCCTGTGCTCGTGGCCGAGAACCCCCTGACCTCGGTCGTGCTCGGCGCCGGCAAGATGCTGACGGACCTCGCGCTCCTGAAGAAAGTCGCCGTGGAGTAGAACGCGGCGCCCGAACGAGCGGGAGCCGCAGATGTTGCGCAGCCGCCCGGGCGCGCTGCTCCCGCTTCAGAGGATCCTTCGCGTCAGTGTACGCGGTCCACGAACGCCCGCCACGCGTGGGCAGGATTCCGCTCTCCCGCCAGCATGACCCCGCATACGCACGACGCCCCGTCCTCCGAGCGAGCGGACCAGACCAGCTCGGCGTTGAGGCTGAGCTGCGACGCGGGGATGTCGATGTGCACGGCGGAGCGCAGGTCGTAGCTCTCGCCTTGCAGCTCGAACCGCAGCCCGCCGTAGCTGACGTCCACGAGCCGTGCGCGGAACGGCCCGATCTTCAGCGGCACGAATGACGCGACCTTCTTGCGGGGCCAGCGCTGCCGCGGGCGGACCGACGCGAGCTTTTCGGCGACGAGCATCAGGAAGTAGTTCGCCTCGAGAGGCCGGATCACGGTCGTCACGCCGTGCCGCCAGGCGTCCATCTCGGAGACGTGCTCGCGCTGCGCGGCCACGATCATGCCCGCCACTTCGGCCCGCCGCGACCGGCAGCTGACGATGAACTGCAGACCGTTCATGGAGCCGACCCGGCTGCCGGCGATGACCAGATCCACAGGCTGCTGCGCCAGGCGAGCGTATGCCTCCTCGACCGTCCAGGCGCACGCGACCGCATAGTCCCGGTGCTCCAGCAGCCTGACCGTCTCGTGCTGCGCGGACGGGTCGTCGTCGACTACGAGAATGATGTTGGACCTTCGCTGCAAATCCCAGCCTGATCCTGGCTGATTCCCAGAATTGGATCATCCTGGTTATCGGTTCGACCGGCAATAGCTTCACTGTGGGGGGGACAAGGGACAAGGCACGAGGGAGAAGGCTGGCTGCCGCGGGAGATGCGCCGGCCGGGCCTCCTGATCAACAATCAACAGCCCGGCCGGAAGGAGGAGAGACATCAGTGAAGCTGGAAGGCGTGTATTCCGTTCTGCCGACGCCGTTTACGGACGCCGGCGACCTCGACGAGCCCAGCCTCCGCCGGGTCGTGGACCTGTTCGTCGGCGCAGGCGTGGACGGGGTGACGGCGCTCGGCGTGACTGGGGAAGTCGCCCGGCTGGACGACCAGGAGCGGCGGCGCGTCCTCGAAACGGTCGTCGACCAGGCGGGGGGGAGGGTCGACGTGGTGGCGGGGACGACGGCCGACGGCACCCGGACCTGCATCGGCTACAGCCGTCATGCCAGGGAGGCCGGGGCGACAGCCGTGATGGTGAGCCCGCCCCGGATGCCGAAGCTCAACTCCGACGCGGTTGTGCGGCACTACCTTGCCCTGGCAGACGCGGTTGACATCGAGGTCGTGGTCCAGGATTTCCCGCCCATTTCCGGCTACGCGATGGAGCCCTGGCTGCTCGCGCGGATCGCGAAGGAGATTCCCCGCGCCCGGACGATCAAGCTGGAGGATCCGCCGACGCCGTTCAAGACCGCTAGAATCCTGGAGCACTGCGCGGGACTCGACGTGCGCATCTTCGGTGGACTCGGCGGAGTGTTCCTGCTGGAGGAGCTGCTGGCAGGCGCGACCGGAGCGATGACCGGTTTCGCGTTCCCGGAGGTGCTCGTCGCGATCGTGAGGCTGTTCCGTGCCGGTCGAATCGACGAGGCGGCCGAGGTCTTCTACCGCGCCGTGCCGTTGATGCGCTTCGAGTTCCAGGAAGGGATCGGAATGGCCGTCCGCAAGGAGGTGCTGCACCGGCGGGGCGCGCTTGACTGCGCCGCCACGCGTGCGCCGGCAGCCGCGCTCGATCGGTGCACGCGAGAGGCGCTGGACCGGGTCATGGCGTGGTACGAGCGCCATGCTGAATGCTGAGAGCGTGTGAACGAATCGCGGGCCTCGAGAGCGAGCGTGTCAGGGGGTCCGGGGGACGAAGTCCCCAGGTGAGAGCTGAAGGCTGAATGCTGAACGGGTGAGGGTGAAGGCGCATGGAACTTGGATTGTCAGGCAAGGTGGCGATGGTGGCGGGTGCGAGCCGCGGGCTGGGGTTTGCGGTGGCCGAAGCGCTGGCGCGCGAGGGCGCTCGTGTGTCGATCGCATCGAGCGGTGAGGCGGCGATTCGTGACGCGGCGGAGCGAATCGGCGCGGGCACCCTGGCGGTCGAGGTGGACGTCCGGTCGGCTGACGCGATCGGGCAATGGGCCCGCAGGACCGAGGAACATTTCGGCGGCATCGATCTGCTGTTCACGAACTCGGGCGGCCCACCGGCGGGCGCGACGCTGTCGTTCGACGACGCCGCGTGGCAGGATGCCGCGAACCTCCTGCTGTTCAGTGCGCTCAGGATGGTCCGCGCCGCCGTTCCGTCGATGCAGTCGAGGGGCGGCGGCGCGATCCTGATGTCCACGTCCTCGACCGTGAAGGAGCCGATTCCGAATCTGGGCCTCTCCACGGTGCTCCGGGCGTCGGTCTCGGCGCTGGCCAAGACGCTGGCGATCGAGCTGGCCCCGTCGAAGATCCGTGTGAACCAGATCATCCCGGGACGCATCGACACCGTCCGCGTCCGGCAGCTCGACGAGATAAACGCACGGAAGCAGGGAATCACCATCGACGAGGCCAAAGCGAAGGCCGTGGCCGCGATACCGCTCGCGCGCTACGGACACATCGAGGAGTTCGGCCGCGTGGCCGCGTTCGTGCTGTCCGACGCGGCCGCCTACATGACGGGTGCCGCCGTGCAGGTGGACGGCGGGTTGATTCGAAGCGTGATTTAGACCAGGAATCCGCCGCGCCGCTTCACCCCGACGCTCGTCAGGCGAGCGCGCTCGAGGGCGGCGGCCGGCTTCGAGCCAGGCGCAGGGGACGACATGACTGTCATGCGGAAGGTTCTTCTCGCGGGATCCACCAACGCGTGGCTGCGCGATCACGCGACGAAGTACAGCTTCGTGCGTCGATCGGTATCGCGCTTCATGCCGGGCGAACGCGTCGACGACGCGCTGCGGGCGGCGGGTGAGCTGCAGCCGCTCGGGATGACCGCGATCCTGACCCATCTCGGCGAGAACCTGACGCGGGCGGAGGAAGCCGAGGAGGTGACGCGCCATTACCTCGACGTGCTCGACCGCGTCGCGGCATCGGGACTCGATGCGCAGATCTCCATCAAGCCGACCCAGCTCGGACTCGACCTGGATCGCAGCCTGTGCGAGCGCAACCTCGATCGCCTGCTCGAACGCGCGGACCGGCGGAACAACTTCGTCTGGGTCGACATGGAAAGCTCGCCGTACGTGGATCCGACGCTCGAGCTGTTCCGCCGCTCGCGCGCCAACACGCGGCGGATCGGCATCGCGCTGCAGGCGTACCTGTACCGGACGGCAAAGGACGTCGAGTCGCTCGTGCCGGTCGGCGCCGCCATCCGCATCGTCAAGGGCGCGTACCTCGAGCCGCCGGAGGTCGCGTATCCCAGGAAAGCGGACGTCGACGAGAACTTCTACCGGCTGTGCGTGCGGCTCCTCTCGGCCGACGCTCAGCAGGCGGGCGCCCTGCTCCACATCGCGACGCACGACGCCGCGCTGGCGGATCGCCTGGGGGCCTACATCGCTCACAACAGCGTACCGACGTCCGCCTATGAGTTCGCCATGCTCTACGGCATCCAGCGCCAGCAGCAGCTTCGGCTCGCGCGCGACGGGCGGCGTCTACGCGTCCTCATCAGCTACGGCGAGTACTGGTTCCCGTGGTACATGCGCAGGCTCGCGGAGCGGCCGGCCAACGTCTGGTTCGTCATCAGGAACGCGTTCGCGTGACGTATCAACTTCCAACTGCCAGTTCCCAACTCCAAGCTTCCGGGAAGAGACGGACGTGAGTGTTGGGAGTTGGGCGTTGGAGATTGGGTGTTGACCCGGCGGGCCTCAAGCGTTCCGCCGCTCTCTCTTGACTAGAATGCAAAACCGGTCGACAGATGGACGCGCGTGTCGCCGTCCTTCAGTCCGTGGGCGACGTCGAGGTTGATCCGCACGATCGAGGCCATCAGGAAGACGCCGGCGCCGGCGCCGCGGTGCCAATCGGCGTCCTCGAACCGCTCCCCGACATCGTACGCCTTGCCCGCGTCGAAGAACGCCGTGACGCCGAGACGAGCCACGCTGAGGACCGATGTGAGCGGGACGCGCAGCTCGGCGGAGGCGTTCAGCCTGCGGTCGGATGCGAACGTGCCCGTCCGGAACCCCCGGAGCGTCGAGCTTCCGCCGAGGAGCAGCCGCTCGTAGTCCGGCAGCGTCGCATCGGCTCCCACGTACAGAACGCGTCCTGCCAGGACGATCTGGCGGAAGAGCCCGAGGTATCCCCGCGCATCGGCGGTGTAGCGGTCGATGCGGTCCGGGCGGCCGTCCTCGTAGAGCCCCTGCCACCCGGCGGCGAGAACGACGGCGTTGCGCGGAAAGCCCGGATCGCCGCGCGTGTCGAGCATGACGTCGGCGCCGGCGATCCAGAGCCTCGCATCCGACGCGCCGAAATCGACGTCGCTGTGCGAGACGTCGGCCCCGGCTCGAAGGACGCGCGCGAACTGGCGTTCCGCACGCGCCCTGACTTCCACGCGCCGGTCGTCGAGGCGGAAATGCGGATTCTCGCGCTGCCACATTCCTCCGCTCGACTCGATGCGCGTCAGCGGACCTGACTCGAAGACGCGCTCGAATTCGACCACTGCCTGCCGCGTGCCGCCCCACGTCAGCGGCACCGAGAGCCGCTCGCCGATGCCGAGCAGGCCCACGGTGCTGACACGGCCGCCGTAGGTGAAACCGTACCCGTCGGCGTAGTCGAGGATCGGCAGGAACATGAGGCGGCTCTTCAGCCGCCGCCAGCCTCCCGACACCGGCCCGACGTCGTCTTCGATGGAGTCGACGCCGGTTCGTTCGTGGACCAGGATCAGGACCGCCACTTCGGTGGTGTCCGTCAGCGACCGGTACCGCTTGCGAACCTCGACGCTCTCGAAGCGTCCGCTCCGCCTGAGCCGGGATTCCACCTCGGTCAGCGTATCGGAGCCGAGCGGCTGGGCGAGCACGATGCCCGCGAGCGCGATGATGTCCGCGTCGGGAATGAAGGCATTGCCGTGAACACGAATCTCGGCGATCGTTTCACGCTGCTGGTCGCGCGGCGCCGCATCGTCAGACGGATTCGGCAGGTCCTGCGAACGAGACACGGTTTCGTCAGCGACGAACGGACCGGAGCCATCCGGCGGCTCCGCGTCAGGCGAGCCGCCGCCCTTCGGAATGCGCAGCTTCGTCTTCACCTCCGCCTGCCGGTACTCGGCGAACACCCGCGAATAGGCGGCCTCGAGCGATCCGCTGGCGAGCGTGACGCCTCCGTGCACGTCCAGGTCCCGCGGAAGCCATATCCCCGGGAACGGCTGTCCCATCGTCATCGATGCGCTGAGATCGTCCACCCGGACGAGCCAGGCGCCCGGAAGGAAGTCCAGCCAGACGTTGTCGAAGGTGTACTTGACGATCTGATGCTCGGCCGGGTCGACCCAGAGCGTGATGAGCGACGTCTTGTTCATCTGCCGGTTGATGCGATCCTCGGTTTCGCGCTCGCGCCTCCGCTCGTTCCGCCGCTGCTGCCGTTCGGAGGGTTCGTGGTCGTGCTCGTCGCCGAACATCTGCTGCGGGTAGTACTCGATCCGGAGCACCTCGATGCCCTCGAGCCGCTCGCGGCCGGCGAGGTAGTAGTTGCCCGGCTCGAACTTGAAGTCCATGAAATAGGCTTCGGAAACGAAGCGGGGGGTCGGAATCGGCGTCGCGCCGCCCGGGGCGGGCGCCGGGTCGGGGTCCTCGGGGGGATGCCCTTCGCGCCGGTCTCTCTCCTTCTGGCGCTCGAGGCGCCGGCGTTCGCGCCGGGTCCAGTCCTCTTCGTACTTGTCGCGGTCGCGCTCGCCGACCGCAACGCCGTCGAAGCGCACGGGGCTTCGCACGTGCAGGCCGTCGCGCACGTACCACGTGAACTCCCGGTGCTGCCGGAACAACGGAACTTTTCCCGGGCCGAGGACCTCGACGCGCTCGGTCTCGTCGAGGATGTACTGCTGCAGGATCGTGCGGTTGACCTCGCGCCGGGCGAGCACCTTCTCCATGAACGCGTCCAGCTCGTTCGGAGGCTGTGCATGTGCCGCCGGGACGACGCACAAGAACGTGCACGCCACGGCCAGGGTCGGGATCCCTACTCCGTCATGCGGCGCCTGCGAGTGTTCTTTTGTCGCTGCCGCATCACGGCGGCGCACCCGGCGCGCCCGCGAGCCGGGGCCCCCACGATGCGTTCTGTGCATCGTGGGGTGGGACGGCGCGGCGCGGGGCGTGGGGCCCCCGCGAGC
>DATIEW010000663.1:0-2566 GCA_035455585.1 Vicinamibacterales bacterium
AGCTGCTCGCCTATCTTCTTCACCACCGGTCCCCTGCGGTAGTCGCCGAATGCTTCCTCGGAATCGAACTCTGCGTACACGAACACTCCACGCTCGACATCAGGAGATCGATACCACTCGTATCGCATGCAACCCTTCAACTGACGCGCCTCATTGACCACCTCGCGGAGAACCTGCTCCAACTGGTCCGCATGCCCGGGCTTTGCCCGGACCGACACCTGCACCACGATCACACGTGCCTCCAATGCATCAACACAGCAGCACGGCACCGTCAGACATTACGTGCCCAGCTCTCGTCGCGTCAGCATGGTGATTACCGCGCAAACTGACGCCGGAACTCTGGACGCCCCGGCGATCAGTGCCACGTGAGTCCCGCGCGCGACGCCTGAGACGCAGGCGCCCGTCTCATTTCGTCAGCACGATCCGGCTCTCCGCGCTTTCCTTGTACCCGTAGCGTATGGCCTTCGCGCGAATCGTCATCGGCCCGTCCACGCGAATCGGACCGGTGTAGAGCCGCCACCGCGCGTCGGGGCCGTCCTCGGTCGTGTAGCCGATCGAGGCACCCTGCGTGGGCACATAGATGATGACCTCCATCGGTGACCGGATGGGCATCGACTCGCGGCGGGCCTGCACCGCCGAATCCCTCCGCGAGAGGATATATGGCTGGGCGGTCTCGGGCTGCACGCCGCCGGGCCACATGCGCTGGATCATCTCGGGCTCGTTCACGAGCCCCTGGTCCATCGCGCGGGTCATCCAGTCTGTGACCGCCTGCCGCATGCGCTCGAGCGTGGCGCGGTGCGCCGGATCAGCCGACAGGTTGTGAATCTGATGCGGATCGGTCCTCGTGTCGTAGAGCTCTTCGGCCGGTCGAGACGTCCGCATCCACAACGCCGCCGGGCCGGTCAGCTTGCCTTCGGCCTGCAGCCGGAACCACTCCTGCATGATCGCGCTCTGGTTGCGATAGGTGACGTGGCCGGCGTAGGCCCGCTCGGGGTGAAAGTTCCGGATATAGAGGAACCGGCCGTCGCGGGCCGCCCGCATCATGTCGTACTCGGCGTCCATCCGATCGCGCGCCGCGAAGACGAACGGCGGCGCGGCGCCCGCCTTCGGTCCGACGAGCACGCGGCCTGGCATGTGGAACGGGATCTCCACGCCGGCGAGCGCGAGCACGGTGGGCGCCAGATCGATGAAGCTGACGAGGTCGTCGCTCACCGATCCCGGAACAATCGTCGAGCCGAGGCCTTTCGGCCACCGGATCATGAGCGGCACGCGCAGCCCGGAGTCGTAGAGCGAGCGCTTCGACCGCGGCACGCCGTCGCCGTGATCGCTCCAGTAGAAGACGATCGTGTTCTCCGCCAGGCCGTCGGCGGCGAGCTGCTCCAGGATCTCGCCGACCTGGCGGTCCATGTCGGCGATGTTGTCGTACAGCCGCGCGAGCTCCTCGCGCACGAGCGGCGTGTCCGGGTAGTACGGCGGCACCTGCACGGCTGCAGGGCTCGTCACGGACGGCTTGCCCTTCCGCGCCGGGCTGGTCGGAAACGCCTGGCTCTCGTGCGAGACCTCCAAGTTGAAGACCGAGAAAAACGGACGCGACCTGTCAGGACGGTTCCGCCAGTGCGCCGTCCGCCCGACCTCGTCCCAGATCGTGAACGGCACGCCGAACTGATAGTCGGTCTTCGCGCGGTTGGTGGTGTAATAGCCGGCGGCGCGCAGGTACTCCGGGAACGCCTTGACGTAGAACGGCGGGACGGCCAGGTACGGTCCCGGCAGCTCGGGCACGCGGTCTTCCGTCGTCCGATGGTGCTGGGCGCCGAGCGTCGTCTGGTAGACGCCCGTGATGACGGCGGCTCGGCTCGGGGCGCAGACCGGCGCGGTCGTGAAGGCGCTCGTATAGCGGATCGATTCGCGCGCGAAGCGATCGAGCACCGGCGTCCGCGCCAGCGCATCGCCGTACACGCCGAGGTGCGGGCTCATGTCCTCGTTGCTGATCCAGACGATATTCGGGCGCGTCAGCTGCGCAGCCTCACCCGATGGCTGGGCTACCGCGGGTGCGGTGGGCGCCCCGAACAGGCCGAGGATTCCCCAGACGGCGAGCTTCATCGTCGACACCTCGATTCCCGGAACGCGGGATGATACTACTGTGCCGGCTCAGCAGCGGCCGTCAGGGGAAAGGCCAGGCAATATGCGAAGGAAGGAGCTCGATGTTGCCAGGCTGGCGCGCGCGATAGAAGATCACGTGCACCGGGCGTCGGCGTGCTGGCGGCGGTGGCGTTTGTGCTGAGCGGATTGCCCCTCGCCGCCCTGGTCATGCTTCTCGCCATCGCCGTGTACTGGGTGCACGGACCAGCCCGGTTCGGCCGGCGGCACGAGTGGGAATGAAGTCGGTCCAGTCAGCCGATCTCGCAGCCGAGGGTCGGGCCGGTCCACGTGAGTTTCATGTGCGGTCCAGGGCCTGCGCGATGTTGGTCAACGCCTTCACCAGCATCGGGCGCGACGTGGCGAGATTCATCCGCATGCGGTTCGCGCCGCCGAGCCCGAAGGTGTGCCCCGGGTTCAAGTGCACCTT